>CAZUGG010000151.1:0-22844 GCA_964619905.1 uncultured Dehalococcoidia bacterium | reverse complement strand
CTTGGCCGCTTGGCGGACTTTGATCATTTGGTTGGCGGCGACTACGGAGGGAGGTGGGGCGAGGTGGTCCTCGACCATATAAACGCTGTCTGGGTTTGCGAGGTCGGTGACCCCGAGTTCGTATAGCTTGTCCAGTTGTGTGTTTGTTCCCGTTGAAGTCGCATCGATTCGGCACCATACGAAATCACCAGGCTTAACGCTATCCTGGTCCGAGTGCGCGGCGAGGATCTTTTCGGCGATGGTCATTCCCATGGGAAAACTCCTGTGAGCACCCTTCCTGGGGTACTTACTACACTAGCTAACGATCTGTCGGCGTCGTGTCGGGCCTCTAAGATAACTCAACTTGCCATAGTGCTTCACGATCTGGATAGTTTAGCCGCAATCCGAAGAAGCACTGGAAACCCCTGGAACAATTCAAAGCCGAACGGTTGCCCTGCCACGGGATCGATTCACTGTCTGACGAGACCCGCTTTGACCACGGTTCTCTCGATGTCTACCACAAGGCTTTTCGTGGAGGCTTTCTATATGTTTGGTTGGGCCAAAGCTCCTGAAAGCGGTCCAGGGGTCTGGTGCGCGCCTCCTACTGGTGCCGACGGTCTGCATACCACTCGACGATCTCGCTGCCCGTCGCTTTCCAGACGTTTCCGTTTTGCACGATGTGGCGCAGGGCTTGGTCCAAGTATTTGGCTCGGAACGGTTGCCCAATGAACCACGGATGGAGGTTAAGGACGAGGGCCCTCCCCCCGTCCTCGTAAAGGACGTCGAACGCTTCTTGCACAAGACGACTCCACTCCATGATTGTGGTGTTACGAGTCCAGCTCGAGGCTACGTCATCCAGGTCCGGGATGATTGGGAGAGCATACATGGATCGTGATCTGCCAATGGGGTAGGGCTGCTCGTCATTGGGCCAGTCGCAGACGTATTGGATCCCTTCCGCCTCGAGCAGGGCAAGTGTCTGGTGTGATTCGCCATACTCGGGACCAAGCCAACCTTTTGGCCGACTGCCCGTGGCCTTTGAAACCGTTTCTATCGAAGTGCCGATATACTCCCGCTCTTGCTCGACCGGCATATTGCTCGTGATCATTCGATTAACGCTAACCCCGTGGCCGATGAACTCCCAGCCCCGACGCTGGCATTCAGCGACGATGGCTGGGCAGTGCTCGGCAACGGTGGCATCGATGGCAGCGGTGCCCCTGATACCGTGTCGGTCGAGGATCTCCATTAGACGGAAGATCCCAACCCTATTGCCGTATTCACGGTGAGAATGGCTTCTAATGTCTGGATAGGCACCTCGGCCTAAGCCGCCAGGTAGGGATGACCGCATAAAGGCGTCTTCCGGTGGGTCCCACTCGTAGTGTTCTAGGCTGACGATCACGCATAGGGCGACCGGAGCATCGTCCGGCCAGGCTATTCGCGGCCGCGAGGCGATCGGGGACCAGTCATAGAATTCATGGTCCATTCCTGGCTGTCGGTTTCCTGGCATGTTCGGGCCTCAGTTAGTGCTGTCCGACTTCTGAAGGTGGGCTACGACTTCATCGTAGTGATGCTCCATGTAAAACTCGGTGATTTCGCCTGCTGTGGCCAGCCAAACTTTGTCATGAGAGCGAATGTAAGCAAGAGCATCGTCGAATGGGCGAATCCGTTGTGGCTGACCTACCCAGAAAGGATGGAGCGCGATACACATGACCCGTCCACTCTCCGCGCCCTCCTGGTAGAGGACGTCGAATTGGTCCTTGATGATCTGGGTGAAGTATTCTGCTTCTTGGTTCTGCAGCTTAACCATGACGTCGTTTAGCTCGATGCTGTAGGGAAGCGATATAAGGCGACCAGCCGCCACCTTTAGTGGAAACGGCTGGTCGTCGTGGAACCAGTCAGCGTGGTAAAGCATGCCCGCTTCGGCCATCAAGTCTGGGGTTCGTTCCGTGTTCGTCAGGGCCGGGCCAAGCATGCCTTTCATCTGCTTCCCCGTGTGATTGAGCACGGAAGCTATGGTGTCTCTGTAAAAGGCCCGCTCTTCTTCCTCGGGTGTACCACTGAGGTACGTAGTGTTGTAGATGCCGTGTGACATGTAATCCCAGTCGCGTTCGACCATGGCGTCTCTGATCTCCGGGAAATGGTCGAGGACCCCGACATTAAGCGAGACCGTACACTTGACGTCCCACTTGTCTAAAACCTCGAGCATGCGCCAGAAGCCGACCCTGTTTCCGTAGTCCCTGCTCGCGTAGGTCATCACGTCCGGCAAGGGTGTCCGGGCGTAGCTTTTCCCGAACCTCGGGGGAGGGGGGAGGAACTCGTAATGCTCGATATTCGGAGAGACCCAGACAGCAATGCGGGCGCCGTTTGGCCATCTGATTGGAGGGCGGTCGATTATGGGCGAGTATTCAACTCTCCCTGAGGGGGAAGGGGTCTGTGATAGTTGGTCCAAGAACGCCACCTCAGATCTGGGTTGGCCTAGTTTAACGTCGCCCTCCAGGATTCGCCACGTGAGGTGCAATGTGAGTCCGGGCCCGGACCGCAGCGGACCCGAAAGCAACAGGGAGCCACAGACGAGCATGAGTGCGTTCGGCCTCCTGTGCCCAAGAAATCCTGTCGGAACGGATGCGGAATGGCGAAGGGGTCTTCGTTAGGGAGTTATGCTCGAGGCAATTCCTTGACTGGGGGGTGGGCCCCAACTACGATCGGTCGGTTGCATAGAACAGGGATGGAAGCTCAATTTCTACATCGGGCAGGGGTTGCAGCCCGTTGCTTGTTAGGGCTCACCGAGAGCAGGAGGTAATTCATGAAGCAAACCACTAAATTACGCCAGTTGTTCGACCGGCCAGAGATTTTTGTGCTCCCTGGATGCGTCAACGCTTTCGAAACCCAGTTGGTTGAATGGATTGGCTATGAGGCCTGTTATATGACTGGCGCTGGGACTTCTGGGGCGCTGGCTGGTTTGCCCGACGCCGGCTTACTCACGATGAGCGAGATGGTGACGAACGCTGGCTACATGGCCCAGAGTGTTGATATCCCGCTAGTCTCCGACGCGGATACAGGTTACGGGAATGCGATTAATGTGCGTCGTACCGTGCACGCTTTCATTCGTGCAGGGGTGGCTGGCATTCATATCGAAGACCAGGTTGCGCCCAAAAGGTGCGGGTTTGTTGCAGGGAAGCAGGTTGTGCCGACGGACGAAGCCGTTGGGAAGTATCGTGCGGCCGTTGACGCTCGTAATGAACTCGACGAGGACTTCATTATCATTGCGCGCACTGATTGCCGTGGTGCCGTGGATGGAAGCTTAGAGGAGGCGTTCGAAAGGTCGAAGGCGTACAGGCAAGCGGGCGCAGATATAGCGTATGTTGAAGGCTTGCAAAGCATGGAAGAGGTGAGGGCTGCCGTCGCTGAAGTGGGGCCACCGATCATGTTCACGCTATTAGCTTTACCTGACCCGCCTGCGCACGAAGACATGGAGGCAATGGGAATCTCGTGTGCATTTTATCCAGGCCTGGCCCGGCGTATGGCTTACCGAATTAGTTGGGAGTTCCTGCACGACTTTAAAGACAGAGGAGTCGATGCACTTCGGGAATGGGAGGCGTGGGAAGACTCGTATCCATGGAAGCATCCCGAGCCTCCCCATCGATTCGATATTGCCGGATTTCCCAAGGTGCGAGAACTTGAGGAGAAGTATCTGTCCCCGGCCGAGCTTGAAAAATATGACAATTCAATAGGGTTGTATACGCCCGGCGAGGCCTCTCGCCCGTGGTCGATGACGAACAAGAAGTCCTGAACGCGAGTTTGAGGCAACAGACAAGGAATCAACGGTCGAGTCACGACAGCGGCGGGAGAGTTGCCCGGCTATCTGCCGGCAGTAGCACTGAGTGAACGCGCAGGTGATTTGCTGGGGCTAAGGATTCCTTAGGTTGCCGCCGGGATTGGTGCTTTTACCCAAGGAGGAGAGTTCAGTATGCCCAGGAGCTTGGGATGGAAGAGGTTTGACCACTACTCGATAGTAGCCAAGGATGCGGAGAAGATGATCGAGTTCCATAAGAAGCTATTTGGGCTCGAGGAAGCCGAAGAGATCGATTCGCCGGACAAGGGGTTTAGTGGCGCGGTTCTCGACATGCCAGGGCGGCAGGCTCAAATCGAGGTCCTGGCCCCCGCGGGAAAGGGCTCGTTCCTCGACAAGTTCCTAGACGAGAGGGGTCCTGGAGTGCACCACATCACTATAGAGGTGGAAGACGTGGATGCGGCAGCTGTGTATTTGCGGGAAGAAATGGGGATAGAGCCTCATGGGGGTGTTTGGTCCGATGGCGAATGGCGGCAGACATTCATCCATCCGAAGGACACGGGGGGTGTTTTGTACCAGCTATTCGAGTGGGAGCCGGGGAAAGGTCCTGCGGACTTGAGGCTGCCAACGAAGCCAAAAGAATCCGCATAGCCGGCTAAGAACCCCGCGCCCACCACGGCACGGGGTAAGCTGCTAGGGATTGGGGCGCGTGCGGATGAAGTAGGGGGAATCGGGCGCTCACTAGAGATATTTGTCCTTATGCGTGCTCGTGATAACACGGCGGACTCACGGGCTTGGCCAAACTTATAATGCCGATGGCGCCGTTTAGAGAGCACATTTGAGATGGGAACCCTCCAGAACTTAATAAACAGCTTTAGTCGTGATCCTGCTCGCAGGCAGACGCAATTTGCGGAGACGGTTGTCTGGTTCCTTCGGAATGACCCTCTCTATCGCGAGGAACTCAGGACTGTATGGCTGAAGAAAGATTATCCCGGTCCTGGATGGGAAGGGGACCAGTCGACTGACATTCTCGCCGAGACGCAGACTGGCGAGATCTGGGCCATACAGTCCAAGTTAGTCGATCGAAACAGCCCCATCACCAGGAAGGACATCGAGGGTTTCCTCGGGGACTCGGCTCGTGCCGAGGTCACCCGTCGGCTGATCGTCACTTCTGCGGAGGCTATCGCGCAAGATGCAGAGCAAGAGATCGCCATATCCTCAACTCCCCAGCCGTCTTCTGGGCTTGCCCAGGCCATCCCGGTAGAAATTTTATTAAGGGGGGACTGGGAACGGCGGCGGCGACGGCGCCGTCGCCGGAGAGATGAAGAGGAGTCGAGCCCACGTGACGAAGAGGCCAACTGGGACTGGCCCAGTTCCATCGAGATTCTCACCTTGCCGCAACGTCTGGAAGGGCTTAGCTCTGGGAAGGCGAAACCTTCGGGAACGGGAGGCTTTAGTCCGAGCTCCTTTTCCCGCAACCGACTGGCCTTTGCTGTCTTTGGGGCTGTTACGCTTCTTACCGTTGTTCTGGTCCTCAATCTGCGGCCGGGCGCGAGTCATTATCTTCAAGATGACCCATCTCCCCCGCAGGCGGTCGTTCCTGGAACCCCAACTCCGGTTGTAACTCCGGCTTCTGAAGCCAAGGTCCCTCCGAGCGCAACCCCTCCCGTTGAAGCAACGGCAGCGGAGAGGCCCACTGCCAAGCCCGCGCCTGTGGCCAGACCGAATCCGACTCCAGCTAATCCCGTTCCGACTAAGTCCGCGGAGCCAGTGACACGAACGCCAGATCCCGTCCCGACTAAGCCTGCGGATTCAGTGATACGAACGCCAACAAAGGCTAGCGCAAGATCCTCAGCGACGGTGATACCCACCGCTACAACCACGCCGACGGCCAAGCTTACAGGTAAGCCATCGGATCAATACGCCTGTCGAATCTCCCGAGAGGGGTACTGCCTCTTCACCGGTACGCCGCACAAGACGGGGCTCAAGCCAGGCACTAAGGACATAGTTGATCGCAACGGCGAATCCCTATTTCGGGTCGACGAAGCTGCTGCAGCCAATGAAGAGGGGCAAATCCTTGAAGCACAAGGGAAGCCAGCCGCTGATGGGGATGACCTGATAAAGTTCTCGCAAGAAGCAATGACCGATGACGAAAAAGCATTCCATCGGGTGATGGCCACTATGTACCCCATACGGAATGCGTTGATGTACGACATTGCGGACCTGACCCAGTCGGAATGGCATCGATTGAGCGCCGAACTTCGCCTAAGGGAGATAAAATCGGAAACGTACACGGACGGCCCTACGCCGAAGGACAACTATTACGGGATACAAGGGATCTTCGACCTCGCAAAGAATCCTGGGGGCAAGGATATCCATCACGACGTCATGAAGTTCCTGGAAGAGTCAGGGCTCTATCTCCTTTGCCATGTGACGACTGCTGAATTCAACCAAAAGCTGACGGACACCCACCCGGAAGGGCACGACCCTTGCGGAGACAGCGGGTTAGGAACGAAGATACCATTCTGAGAGGGGTTCCCATTCGCGTAAGTCCGGTTGGCTAGGGGAATGGCGTATGCCCCCACCTATGATCCGTTCTATCGAAGCTAGACCAGCAGAGTTAAAGGACCCAACAAGTGAAGCTATTTTGGAGAGAGAGCAAACCTGGAAGGCACCTCATACTGGAACAGGACAGCGGAGAGCTAACGAGGGTTGGCTTCATTATCCGTTCCCGACAGGGATTTGACGCTGTCGCTCAGACCAAGGGGTATGCCCCGGAGCAGTCGAAGAATGACTTCGGCACCATGGAAGAGGCCCAGGCGTTTGTCGAGTCATTCAGGCCTTGGCAGGAATTTAACGGGGCCGCGGATCTGATTGTGGAGCCAGAGGTGCGCCCTCGGCCTACATGACCCAACCCCACCCCGTTAACGCCCAAAACCAGGGGCCCGACCTGACAGGGGGGGGCGAGAAGGCTCCCACTAGCCCGCTGGTAGCCTTCTCAAATCCTGGGTACCGATGGTTCTGGATCACCCTACAGCTGAGCCTATGCTCGGTTTGGATTCAGCTGTTTGCCAGAGGGTCCTTGGTGCGAGAGGAATTGACGACCTCTCCTCTCGTCGTAACGTCGGCCTTTGCCGCATGGTTTACGCCGCTGCTGGTGGCGCCCCTGGTGGCTGGAGTGATCGGCGACCGGATGGATCGCAAGCAGATTCTTGTCGTGGCGGAAGTGCTTAACGTGGCTTTAGCATTGGCCGCCGCGGTTCTGGTGGCCTTCGACGCGATGAATGTCGTGCTGCTCTTTATTCTTGCCGTCCTCAGTGGAGCGGTGCTCGGTACCGCGTTTACTGTCAGGCAGGCCATGGTTGCCGATCTGGTGGGGCCAGGAGCAAGACCCAATGCTATGGCGTTCTTAACGTTGGCGTTCCCGCTGTCGTTCATGGTTTCGACGGGGCTTGCTGGCCAGGTCATCGCCGGAGCCGGATACCAGGTGGTATTCCTTGTGGCGGCGGCCTGCTCAGGGGTTTCATTATTCCTATTGGCACGTGTCCCCGGAGGCATTTCCCACGTCGCCCCGTCTACGGAACCGCCGCAGAAGATGCTGCTAGAGGGCTTGCGGTACGTCGTGAACTCACGGCGGCTCACGATGGTAGTAGTGGCGGCGGTGGGGGGCACGCTGTTTTGTGAATCCTACGTAGCGATGCTGCCAGTGTTTCAAAAGGATGTTCTTGGCGTAGGGGCAGATGGGCTTGGCTGGCTGTTTGCGGCGAATGGCTTAGGAGGGGTGGTTGGGGCGGCGGCCGTGGCGGCGGCCTTGCGGTCAAGGAAGCCTGGAGGGCGTGCACTGATCGCAACCGGACTCTTTCAGGCTGGGTTCTTGTTGGGCTTCGCTTTATCCAAAGATTTTGCACTGTCGATCGGATTCCTGGTCATCGACGGGTTCTTGGCGACTATGTTCCTGGCACTCAGCCTTGTTTTGATACAGGAACATACGGATGAGAGCTATCAGGCAAGGGTCTTCGCGATTCGGACCGTGGCCTGGGGTCTCGCTCCCTTAGGGCACATTCTTGTAGGGGGACTGGCCTTAGCGATGGGTCCTCAATCCGCCGTGGCAGCGGTCGCGCTGATGGGGATCACTGCATTCTTGATGGTTGGGCTATGGGTCAGGCTTGACCCGGAACGAAGTCGAGATACCGACCTGGTCAGTACTGGGTAGTATCGACCAGGCCTGGCAGCCGCAGGAGCACAAAGCCCCGCGATATTTTGGAGAAGGTCGAGTAACCCGCGCTTCGCTCAATGGCTGAACGGTTCGAAGCAATCTTAGTCAAGCGTCATGGAGCAGAGACCGATGTCGGGAAGCACGATTGTCGTCGAAAGCAGTCAGGCTAGCCAAAAATCTTCGCTGGAATAAAGAGCAGACAGCATTGACAGTGACGGATTGGGTTGTTATAAGGGGCTCGTTACAAGCGCATTCGCGAGGTGGATTCATCTGGATTGACCTGTTGGCATTCTTAGGCCGGTCCACTAGAGACTCGTAGAGTAAGCCAGTCGGAAAGCTACGCTCTCCCCGAAATCGCACCAAAAAGACCGTCGTTTCATTGGTGCAAAGCCTGTCTTGAGGCTGGACTGTCTTGACAGAGTCGCTCTACCTTCTGGTAGAGTTTAGTCACATGGTATAGGAGGCAGGATGAAATTGTTTAGTAAGAGACTAGCTGCAGCGCTTGGTTTGTCGATGGTGCTTGCGCTTGTTGTTGCCGCTTGTGGTGGTAGTGACCCCACAGCAGCTCCAGCGGCACCGGCGGCAACGAAGGCCCCAGCTGCGACTCCCGTTCCGCAGCCAACGGACGCCCCTGCACCGAGCAAACATGGGGGGACGCTCGTTATCCCATTGCTCGCGGATGCGGGCTCGTTGGACCCGGCTTTCTCGGGTTACTTCTTCAACTACGGTCTGGGCGCGAATGTTTACAATCCGCTCATTCGGTATAACTGGGAAGATCCTCGCAGCAAGCCCGTGCCTGGATTGGCGGTGAGCTGGGAGGCCAACTCCGACGTCACGTCCTACACGTTCAAATTTAGAGAAGGCACCAAGTGGCATGACGGGACGCCCTTTAAGTCCTCTGATGCGGCCTTCTCGCTGGCTGGTAATCAGGGTAGGTTTGCCCCCCAGCTCGAAAAGGTTTCGAGCTACGATACGCCTGATGACCTAACGTTGGTTATTAACCTGTCAGAGGCCAGTGCGTCACTCCCAGGTCTTTTGGCACACATGCGTTTCCCGATTTGGGCGGAGCATGTGTCTAACGGGGTCGGTGGTGACCTCTCCGAGGGCCCGAGCATTGGAACCGGCGCATTCAAGCTTGCGAGCTTTGACCGGAACGTTGAATACGTACTTGAGAAGAACCCTGACTTCTTCCTCGAGGGCCTTCCCTACCTTGACGGTATCAAGGCAGTGGTGGTGGGTGAAGAGGCCACGCGTCTGGCGCAATTCCGCGCAGGCGCGCTGCATGTTCTTGGCCCGTCGGCGACGATGGTCGACGGCGAGACATTGGCCGACCTCAAAGGAACAGTAAAAGATGCAAAGGAGCTCTCGTTTAGCGCTCTCGACATTATGGTCGTGGTGATAAACGCTGCTAAGGCTCCGTTTGACGACGTGAACCTACGTCGGGCAGTCTTCCTTGCTCTGAACCGAGTTGAGATGGCGGAGGGCTTGCCCTTCATCTCGAAGCCGGCAGGGCCCCTGGTGGGACCGCCGGGATGGGGGCTCTCTGACGAAGAGTTGGCTGCCACTCCTGGATACCGCAGCGGAGCAGACTACGACGCCGACTTAGCTGAAGCGAAGAAACTCGTGGAGGCGGCGGGTGGTCTTACGGCGGAAGTCATTGGCTCTCCCACGGCGGCGTTGATCACGACGCTTGAAGTGGTGGTCGACCATTTGGGCCGCGCTGGCATAACGGTTGCCGACAGCAGCGGTCCGGTGGAAAGCGCCGAGGACGTTGCCAGGCGGACTGAGGGCGACTTTGAGCTCAACATCCAGAGTGTTGGTCTGGCCTTCCCTGATCCAGACGGCGCTTTCATTGCAGTCCAACCTGGCTTGTTTACCAAGCTGGAAGATGCCCAGATCACCCAACTGTTTGCTGATCAAGCAGTCGAGGGTGATGCAGCCAAGCGGGCTGACCTAGTGAAGCAAATGCAGCAGCGCATGATCGATCAAGTGTCGATGGTGCCGATAGGCTGGCAGCAGAACTTCTGGGTTGCTCAGGCGGCCGTCAACGATCTCTGGCCGCCTTTGGGCTGGACTGACGCGAACTGGGACCACGTTTGGTTGACACAGTAGACTTTAGTTAAATGAGACGATTATCTGGGCTGCATGGGAAACCATGCAGCCCAGATTCGTTGTAGGTCACGTGCGCAAAGCGATAGCCGGGGTCTGCTAAACTGTTGCCCCCGTCAGAGGCAAGTGCTTAACGACCGATTTCTCGGGGAAGCCTACCAATGAGGAATAATTGTTGGGTAGCGAATCGAGACACTCAGATCTGGCGCGGCGCCGCTGATCCGTTATGAGAACCTACGTCTTCCGCAGGGTGCTTCTCGCCATACCGACTATCGTCATTGTGTCGATCTTCGTGTTCTTGCTGGTGAGATATCTCCCGGGAGACGCGGCGTTGGTCAAGCTGAGCGAGGGTGGGTTCTCGGCCTTTAATCCTGCTGAGTACCAAAGGGCTAGAGAAGAGCTTGGTTTGGACAAGAATCCATTCCAGCAGTACGGAGAATGGATCGGAGGCCTCTTCCAAGGAGATGGCGGGCGATCGCTTATCAGCAATCAGCCTGTTTTTGACGAGATGAAGCAGACGATCCCAGTAACAGTTGAGTTAGCTATTACTGCTATGATCCTTGGCTTGCTCATCTCGGTTCCCATAGGAGTGCTTAGCGCTGTGCGCCAGGATTCCTTTTGGGACTACTTTGGGCGCCTCTTCGCTACCGTGGGACTGGCTGCTCCGGAGTTTTTGGCAGGATCGATGTTGCTTTTGGTGTTGTCATTGCACTTCCAGTGGGCGCCACCCCTTGCTTACGCTACTCTTGCGGAGGACCCGCTGAGCAATATTAAGCACATCATCTTCCCGGCGGCGATACTCGCCTTCCATCAATCGGCGATTTTGGTTCGTATGACGCGGTCCGCAATGCTAGAAGTGCTGCGCCAAGATTACATACGTACTGCTCATGCCAAAGGCTTGAGTCCCACGGTTGCTATTGTGCGGCACGCGCTGAGAAATGCGACGCTGCCCGTGATCACGATCGCAGGAATTCAAGCAGCCAACATGCTTGGCGGGTCAGTGATCGCAGAGCGGATCTTTAATTTGCCAGGAATAGGGAAACAGTTGGTCGATTCTCTAGAAAGCCGAGACTGGACGGTAGTTCAGACAGTGGTACTGCTCATTGCGGCGACTATCTTGTTCCTCAACCTGTTGCTGGATCTTATCTACGCTTGGTTTGACCCGCGGATCCGGTATCAATAAGAGGGTTTCGGGAGTCAGATAAGGGTGAACGACAACGAGGCTTTAGTGGCGAACCCCCTGAGAGCCCTGACCGGAGCTAGGTCTCGGGCAAATAGGGTTTTGGGCCAAGCTATGTGGCTCGCTCGGGCGAAGCCATTGGCTGCGGTTGGGGCTGTTGTTGTTGTGGCTTTACTTTTAATTGCGATTTTTGATCCATGGATTATTACCTTTGACACTATAGAGACGCACCTCACGGACCGAAATGTGAGTCCGAACACAACTTATATTTTAGGAACGGACCAACTTGGCAGAGATGTATTCAGTCGCCTCGTTTCCTCCACTAAGTCCGCCCTATTCGTATCCATATTGTCGGTGCTCATAGGAGTCTCAATCGGTAGCGTGATTGGGCTGGTGAGCGCGTTCATCGGTAGCAAGTTCGACTTGTTTGTGCAAAGACTTATGGACGGGCTCTTGGCGTTGCCCGCATTGATTATGGCTTTGGCGCTGGCTAGGGCCCTGACGAGCGCCGATGCCAATCTGGCGGTGGTTATTGCCATTGCCGTCATTAACATTCCCATCGCAAATCGTTTGGTAAGAGCGACCGTGCTGACTATTAGAGAAGAGGTGTATATAGAGGCGGCTAAGGCTTTAGGAGCTTCTCCGTTTAGAATCATGGCTCGGCATATTGCGCCGAACACCATGGCCCCGGTACTCGTGCTCATGACGAATCAATTTGCCTGGGCAATCATAGTTGCCGCATCACTGGCTTACCTGGGTCTGGGCCCCGGGCCGCCCACTCCGACCTGGGGGCTGATGCTGACGGATGGCGTTCAGTATGCGCAGCGGAGCGCGTGGCCTGCGGCGATAACGGGCGTCAGCATCTTTATCACCATCCTGAGCTTTATAATGATCGGCGATGCGATACGGGATTTAATGGATCCTCGGCTGCGAGCAGGGGCCGGGCCGGGCGGACGGACTGCCAAGGATTAATCTGCTCTCGGACACCCGGTTGCGCACAGCCAGGTTTGTAATACTGGGCCTTAGCTGCCTGAGTAAGTGATTGATGCGGCTAGGCTCCCACCGATTGGCGTTCTTAGGTCGGGCCACTAGAGACTCCTAGACCAAGCCCGTCGGGGAGCTAAGCCCGAGCCAATTTGCCGCAAAGGGATCCGCACACCCCATAGGTAAGGCGGTCTCGTTTGTGCCGGGGACGCGGCGTTAGGCATTCGGCAGGGCTATATAATGCCGGCCATGGGACAAATAACGGCTGGGCAGCTTCTCGCCAAGGCCCTTCAGGCTGAGGGCATCGACACATTCTTCCATCTCTTGGACCTGGAGCGTCTCGCGCACGACCTCACTGACGCTGGGCTCAAAGCCGTCCTGGTTCGCAACGAGTTGGCCGGCGGGATGATGGCTCACGCCTATAGCCGGGTTACTGGGAAGCCGGGAGTCGTGATAACGGCCGCCGGTCCCGGCACCGCCAACCTGGTTCCGGCACTTGCTAACGCCCTCGCTGACGCGTCACCCGTGATTGCCCTAGGCTGCTCGGCCCATTTAATGGATCGTCAAACCGAAACTTTCCAGGAGATGGACCAGGTGAGGCTGATGGAGCCCGCCACGAAGTGGGCCGCCCAGCTGACCCACCCACACAAGTTGGCTGAGTTGGTGAGCACCGGGTTTCGCCGCGCGTTGGCGGCGCCGCAGGGGCCGGTCTACATCGACATACCGGCTGACGTAGGAGAGCAAGGCCCCCCGATTGATGAAGAGGAGGCGAGGATCCCGGTGAAGTACCGGACAGAGTCTAGGCCTCTGGCTGACCCGGCCCTCATCGGTCAGGCCGTCGACCTTTTGGCCGGGGCCGAGAAGCCACTCATCTTTGCAGGAAGCGGCGTTCTTTGGTCCAAGGCCAGCCAAGAGCTAACGGGCTTCGTCGATGTGACCGGGATCCCGTTTTACACGACCCCTCAGGCCCGGGGGATTATTGCCGAAGACCATCCGCGTTTCTTTGGAGGTGCACGCTCGTTGGCTTTCCGGGAAGCGGACGTGGTCCTGGTCGTCGGCACCAGAGCGAACATCATCCCCACGTTCTTCCGCCCGCCGAGGTGGAGACAGGATGTCAAGATCATTACGGTGAACCTGGACCCCACCGCTATGGGGCAGAACGTACCCGTCGAGGTGGGCCTATACGGTGATGCCAAAGCTGTACTGCAACAGCTGATCACGGAAGCCCAAGGCCGCTTCGGGTCAAATGAAACTGAATGGGTCAGGAGCCTAGCCGCGCGGAACGCCAGCCGGTTGGAGCAAGAGGCTGTGCATCAGGACTCAAGCCAGGTGCCTATCCATCCCTTAAGGCTATGCAGGGAAGTGCGCGATTTCATGGACCGTGACGCGATTCTCGTATCGGACGGTCACTCGACGTTGGTGTTCGCGAATCAGTCCATTCCGGGCTTCGTTCCCGGCCACCGGCTCACGCCCGGGCCGCACGGGACAATGGGGGTAGGCGTCCCATTCGCAATCGGCGCCCAACTTGCCGAACCCGAGACACAGGTCGTGCTGCTGACTGGGGACGGGGCATTTGGCTGGTACTGCATCGAAGTCGACACGGCGGTCCGCAACCAGCTTCCGGTTCTGTTCGTTATCTGCAACAACGGAGGATACGGGGCCGCCGTCGAGGGCGTTGACAATCCGCAGCGGGATCTTGGCTTCACTCGGTATGACAAATTGATGGAAGCTCTGGGCGGCCATGGAGAGTTCGTCGAGCAACCGGAAGAGATTCGGCCGGCGCTCGAAAGGGCGTACGGATCAGGAAAGCCCGCGGTAGTGAACGTCAAGGTGGATCAGTACGCCCGGGCCAGCACCGCTGCCTTCTTCACCAGACCCGGCCGCGAAGGCGTCGGAGATGTCGGTTGGTTTCGATAGGAACATCTGGGAACGTCCGGGCACTATCGACGTCCCGCCGAACGATGGCCGGCAAAAGGTAGCCGCCGTAACACACTGCCAAGGAGGTGCGATGATGCCCGACGTGTTAGAAGGAGTGAAAGTCCTCGATTTTTCGCGCATCGGTGCAGGACCGATAGGTGCCCAGATGCTGGGCGACTTAGGCGCTGACATCATCAAAGTCGAGGATGTCGAAGGAGGGATGCTCGACCGTCGTGTGACGTACCCTTGGCTCAACGATGAAGCACTGCTTATTCTGCAGAACAACCGCAACAAGCGGAGCATCGCCGTCAACCTCAAAACTCCCGAGGGGAGAACGATAATCGACAAGCTCGTCAGGGAATCGGACGTGGTAGTCAGCAACTTTCGTCCGGCCGTTAGGAAACGGCTCAAACTCATGTACGAAGACCTATGCGAGCTGAACCCAACGATCATTTGTGTGTCCGTCTCCGGCTTCGGATCCACCGGTCCTTATGCGGAAAAGAAAGGGCAGGACCTGCTGGCTCAGGCGATGAGCGGCGCCATGTGGATGAACAGCTTTGGTGACAACCCTCCCATTCCCATCGGCACGCTGATTGCGGACATCGGTACGGCGAAGCTGGCGGCCTACGGCGTGCTCTGCGCTTTCATCGCGAGGGAGCGTTTCGGAATTGGCCAAGAGGTGCACGCCTCCCTACTCGACACCATGATCGACTTTCAGATGCACGACGCTTTCTATCCGCTCAACGGGGGCGGGATAACACGCCGTGGTCGGCATGGGCGAGGAAATAGTTTCGGCGCCGGGGTTCCGTACGGCGCGTACCAGACCAGTGACAAAAAGTGGATCGCTATTTCCGCGGGGCTCCAAGAGGTCTGCTATGCATTGGGGCTAGAGGACCTGACCCAGGATCCCCGTTTCGACACCTGGCAGAAACAGCGCGAGCGTCAGGAAGAACTCTGGAAATTCGTGGAGGAGACGATGGCCCAATACACGGCCGAGCAAGCGTTGGGCTTGTTTGAAGCTGCAGATGTGTGGGCCGCGCCTGTGTATGACTACGAAGAGGTGTTTCGTGACCCTCAGGTTATCTACAATCAAATGCTCATCGAATTGGAGAACCCGAGTGGCGGCACATTCAAAACGACCGGCATGCCGGTGAAGTTGTCGCAGACGCCCGCTAAGCTGCACCGCCGTCCCCCACGTTACGGCGAGCACACGGATGAGGTGCTTGAATCCCTTGGCTATTCGGCGGATCAGATAAGTCGCCTGGCCGATAAACGGGTCGTCGTGAGGGGAGCTTAGTGGTGGTCATGCTGTCTCTCTCTTCCGCATCGAGGGCTATAATTCCGACCGTCGCAGAGTAGGCTGAGGAGGACGGGCTATGGTCTTACGAGACCGGGCGTCACCGGTCAGGGGCGGAAGAGGCTTCCCCCGCTATTTCACCGAGTTTATCGGCACCTTCATGCTCGTTTTCGTCGGCACTGGTGCGATAGTAATCAACGCGGAGGCCGAGAATTCTATTGGTACGCTTGGTATCGGAATCGTTTTTGGCCTCGTGGTTATGGTTGTCATTGTGGCTACGGGTCATATCTCAGGGGCTCACATAAATCCCGCCGTCACTCTTGCGTTTGCCCTTACGAGGCGTTTCCCTGCACGCGATGTTGTCCCGTATTGGATTGCGCAGCTTGGGGGATCTAGCCTGGCCAGTGGCATTGTTCTATGGATGTTCAGCGACATCGCAAACCTAGGGGCAACTCTCCCACGAAACTCTGTTGGACAATCGTTAGCTCTGGAGTTCTTACTCACCTTCATCCTCATGTTCGTGATAATGGCCGTCACTACCAATGCCAGAATCATCAAGAACAACGCGGCCATCGCAATCGGGGCTACCGTTGGCCTTGCAGCGATCTTCGCTGGACCCATTAGTGGAGCCTCGATGAATCCCGCTCGCTCATTCGGGCCGGCACTAGCCTCGGGCACTTTCATGGACCACTGGATCTATTGGCTGGGGCCCCTTCTTGGGGCTGCTTTTGGGGCCTTCCTATATAGGTCCATCCGTTCAGTGGACCCGGCCGATGAGGCGACGGGAGAAGCCCCGAAGGAAGAATAACAATGCTCTCGCCCATGAGGCTTGGGTCCGCGAAAGGGCGCGGGGCGAGATACTAGCGCGCTGCGGGGGTGGGCAGCTCCTGAACGGGCGTGAACTGTCGGCACGCGATGAACTCTGGCCGTGGGGGCAGGCCGCAAAAGGGCTCAACAAGCGTATTTTCGAGGCTGTTGTACACGAAGAACACGTTGCTACGTGGGAGCGGGGAGATGTTGCTGTTGGAGCCGTGTTGGATATTACAATCGAACAGGACGATCGACCCTGCGGTGACGGGAAAATCGACTACGCTTCCCTCTTCGGCGAGGCGATGAAGAGTCTCGTTGCTGGGCACTCCGTACTCTTGCTTCCGGAGCGAATCCTTGTAGTGTTCCTCCGGCGTCTCGCCAACGCATGAGGCAAACCAAAGATGGGACTTTGGCATGACCATGAGCGGCCCGTTCCACGTGTAGTTGTCGGTTAGAGCGATCGAGCAGCTCACTGCCCTCATCCTAGGCATCCCATCTTCCACATGCCAAGTCTCGAAGTCGGAGTGCCAATAGAAGGCGGCCCCCTCGAAGCCGCTCTTGCGGTTCATGCGGCTCTGGTGGATATAGACGTCGCTCCCCAGTATCTGGCGGACACGGTCCACGATCCGTGAGTCGGCCGCTAGGTCACGGAACACGCGGCTGCTCCGATGAACCTCGAAGACGGAGCGGATCTCTCGACTCTCCGGCTCAATGACCGTCTGAAGAGCCTTGGCCAGGTCAGGCGCGCTGGTCATGCGCTGGACCTCGCCGCGCAACACATCCAGCTCGGAAGCGCTCAGGAGGTCATTCAAGGCGAGGAAGCCTTCGGATGCGAAACTCTGCAGTTGGTCTTGGGTCAGCGGTCCATCCAGGCCTGGATGGACCACCGGATCGCGCCGTTTGATCAACGTAGGTTCAGGTCCCGTCCTTGAGGGATAGACGTCTAATTCTTGGGCAACCATTACGTCCCCGTGTCGACCCCCGTACCAACTTGGCCGTCCTCCGTCAACAAGGGGTAGACTCCTTCGTCGTCGTGGACCTCTTTACCCGTGAGGGGCGGACTGAAAACGCACACCACCCTGAGATCCGTGCGGGCCGTCAGCCAATGTTTTTCGTGCCCATCCAGAGCGTAGGCGGTTCCGGGACGGATTTGATGAACCTTTCCAGACTCGATCTCCTTCAGATCCCCTTCGCCTTCGATGCAGTAGACGGCCTCAAGGTGATGCTTGTACCAGATGTAGGTCTTAGTGCCCGCAAAGAGCACGGTGTCGTGAAGGGAGAACCCCAGACCATCTTTGGCCAGCAGGAACCTGCGGCTGTGGAACGTCGGGGCCCCCACGTCTTGATCTGTGCCGATGATATCTTCGAGTCTGCGAACGATCATGCGCGTATCCCCCCGAGTCCTGCGTTAGGCTTTGCTTGCCACGAGCTCACCAGACGATTGTCTAGTCAGCATGGCCGCGCTGAAGCTTTGATGGAGGATTCGCAGGCCCTCGGCGAGACCCTCGTCATCAATCGTTAGCGGCGGCAGCAATTTCACGACCTCTCCTTCGGGCCCGGAGGTTTCGAGAATCAGTCCTAGGCGGAACGCCTCGCGGCATACCTTTTCCGCAAAGCCGGGAAGCGGGCTCATGAGCCCCTGAAGCAGGCCACGCCCTCGGTGGCTGAGCTTCGCATCAGGGTACTTTGTAATGAGGTCTTCAAGGGAGGCCTCGACGATCTTAGCCTTCCTATCGACCTCCCGCCTAAGGCTATCGCTTTCCCAGTAGGAAAGCGCTTCGATGGCGGTTACGAACGCGGGATTGTGCCCCCGGAACGTACCGTTGTGCTCGCCGGGATCCCAAACGTCGATCTCCGGTTTGAGCAATGTGATGGCCATGGGAAGCCCATAGCCGCTGAGGGACTTGGAGAGACAGATCATATCGGGGTCGACCGACATTCCTTCGAAGCTAAAGAAGGGGCCTGTTCTCCCGCAACCTACTTGGATGTCGTCGATGATAAACAGGATCTCGTGGGCGCGACAGATTATGCCGAGGCGTTCCAGCCACTCGCGGCTGGCTGCACGCATGCCGCCCTCGGCTTGGACCGTCTCGACGATAACCGCCGCGGGGGTGTCCAGCCCGCTGCCGCCGTCGTTCAGCTGTTTTTCTAAGTAGCTCAGCGTATCGCCGTCGCCAAGATATCCGGCGTAGGGCATGGATACTCCCATACCCAGTGCAATCCCCGCTCCGTCCCGCTTCATCGCATTACCGGTAACGGCCAGCGAGCCTAGCGTCATGCCGTGGAAAGCATTCGTGAATCCGACGATTTTTTGGCGGCCCGTGTACTTGCGAGCCAGCTTGAGGGCCGCCTCTACCGAGTTCGTGCCCGTCGGCCCAGGGAACTGGATCTTGTATTGCATTCCCCGCGGCATCAGGATCACTTCCTCGAACCTTTCGAGAAACTCCCGCTTCGCGACGGTCGCGGCGTCCAAGCTGTGCACGATGGAGTCGCTCTCCAAGTACTCGATGAGCTTGCGCTTAAAGCGCCGATTGTTGTGGCCGTAGTTCAACGCTCCGGCTCCAGCAAAGAAGTCGATGTACTCGGCTCCATGCTCGTCGTAGAGGAGGTGACCCTGGGCTTTGGCAAAGGTGGCTGGCCAGCCCCGGCAATAACTACGTACCTCAGACTCAAGTCGTTCGAACGTGTCCAAAATGCCTCCTAATGTGTTCGGGCCAACGAAAACGGCCCTATGCGGAACAACCGCTCCGGTTCATGCGCCCCCGAGAGTCCGTCCGACTCATGAGCATTAAGGGGAAACATGTCGACGTCGAAACAATCGGATTCCGCGCACTCCACTTCCAAGTGCCTAGCCAATCCGCGGAAGACTGCCTTCGATGCCGTATTGGATGGAGTGACCGTGGCTTCTAGAAACCGGACGTCCCGACAGCCTGGGAGCCGGACCAAAGTGTCGAGCATCCATCCCCCGATCCCCTTGCCATGGTGTTTCGCCGACACCCCGATCTGCCACACAAACACAACCTTTGGGTCGTTCGGTGGCCTGTGGGCGGAGATGAATCCGACGGGTTGCCCCTCCACCTCCGCTATGACGCACGTGTCGGCGAAGTGGCGGCAAACCAGCAGATAACTGTAAGCGGAATTGATCTCGAGGCCATCGGACTCTTGCGCGAGGCGCCACATGACCTTGCCGTCTTGGATGGTGGGTGTACGGAACGTCAGGTCAGAAGCCGCGGACGATAATCCGTCTAGGGGCCGTGCCCAGCTGGCTGTCGACGTTTCATCTGGAGATGTGGTCATGCAATGGTGAGGTTGAACGCTCGAGGGGAACGGCGAACGATGCCTCCAGCACAGCATAGCGGAGGCCGGCCGCTCCAACCTCCCACGCATGACGGCCGCTGGACGGCTGATGGGCCTATCTTTGCCTACGCCTCTCGGACAGCGGGCACGGGGTTCGGTCGCAAGTTCGCGAGCGGACAAGCGGGTATGTAACAGAGAGGTCAGTTCAGGTGGATAGCCGAAAGGAGTAAGGCAGATGGCCGAAAGGAGTACCGGACGGAGCGAGCAAGGCCGTCCTGCTAGATGGCCTCGGCCTCGCCTTCCACGTCCATGCCCCCGCGCGCCGCATAGGCGGCGGCATGCTGCCGGTTTCGCAGGTTCAGCTTGTCTAGGATGGTGCGCAGGTGAACTTTGACGGTGCTTTCAGCGAGGATGAGAGATTCGGCGATTTCTTTGTTTGTGGCGCCCTGAGCGATCAGGCCGAGGACGTCCATCTCGCGGTCCGAGAGTTGCTCCAGCGAGTTGCTACCGTAAACCCCCACGCCGGCCTCCTCGATTTGGTCGGCGATCTGCCGAGAAACGACGAGGTCTCGACGTGCGATGAGCCGCATCGCTTGCTCGAACTGGTCCCCGTCGAGGTGCACGGAGATGAACCCCTTGACCCCCGCTTGCACCGCTAGGGCAAAGCCTTCGAAGGCGTTTGTCGTTACGAGGGCGGCGGTGGCGGACTCGGGTGAAGCCAGTGCCAAGTCTTTGGCGGTCTGCATCGGGTCCTCGACCGAGTCCCAGTCGAACAAGATGACGTCCGGTTTACGCTCCCGGGCCAGCTGGTTTAGCTCCCCCGGAGACTCGGCGGTTCCCGTCAGACGCATGCTAGATCCCTCGACCAGGCTCGCCAGGGCATCTCGAATGAGAGCCTGGTGATGGCTCAGGAGCACCGAGACGCTCCCGTTCCCATTGCCGTTAAAAGTGTTGCCTGATTTCTGCATTAGAGTCGTAACAGTATAGACCTCGGAGTAAACGGGGTATTACATCAATGGCGAAAAGATTGGTGAACTGGCGACTAAGTTATCGTGAACGACCCCGTTTCCCGCTGGTGCTGGTCAAAATGGTGGTTAGACTGCTCGCGTGCGGGTGCGCCTGGCGTGTTAAGATGCCGCGCTCCCATTTGAAGATAGGACAGGTGAAAAAGCTATGGATGTTCAGACCCAGGCCGTCACGGCCGCCAAATTACTCACAGCCCTAGTAGACGGCACAGATGCGGACCAGCTTAATGTCCAGACGCCTTGCGCGGAATGGAAAGTGCGAGACCTTATGAACCACTTCATCGGTGGAGCGCATATGTTCGCCGCCGGCGTGAGAGGCGAGGTGGTATCAGGAGAAGCGCCGGACGACTTGGTTGGCAGTGATCACCGCGCGTCATTCCATGCAGCCCTGGACTCCTTTGGTTCTGCACTCGCTGCCACGGATGACCTTGAGCGGGAACTCACACTGCCATTTGGGACGATGCCCGCGGCGGCTGCCCTTCAGCTGCTATCAGGGGATTTGCTTGTGCACTGCTGGGATTTGGCTACGGCGACCGGCCAGCCATTCGACCCTCCGGAGGACTTCGTTGGGTCGGCACTTGCGTTCTTTCAGGTGGCCATACCCGCTGATAACCGATCGCCAGAGACCTTCGGCCCAGTCGTCGCGGTCCCAGAGGGTTCGTCGGCAATCACCAGATTATTGGGCTATTCGGGGAGAACCCCCTGACGCTGCGAGACCTTTCCCGGATCATTATCGGAGTCGTCGCAGCTCGCCCGGTCTCCTTGATCTTTAAACGCTTCGTAGGCTGAGGGGGAACAGGTTATGGACTTGAGAAGGCTGATGTGGTCGTCGATCTTCGGGGTGGTTGTTGGGCTAGTTGTCGTTTGGGTTACCTAGTAGGCGGCGTTAAGAGCCTTCAACTCATAAAGGGATGGATAAATGGGAATTACCGTGATTGTCGCGTTTACAGTAAAAGATCCCGAGGAGTGGAACCGTGTGTTCACCGCGGCTGAGGGCGCCCGAGCCGAAGCGGGAATTAACGCTAAGGCTTACCGCCCTCTAGATGGAACAAACCGCGTTTACGTGATCGGTACTGCCCCTTCTGAAGATGCCTTCACCACTTTCTTTAAGTCACCAGAACAAGCCGAACGGCTTAAGCAAGCCGGTGTAATTGCCCCACCGGAAATAACTATGCTGCAAGCTCTCTAACCGAATTGCTTTGAAGTTCGATCGGAAGGACAGGCGATGACTCGACTAGGAAAACTTTGGCCAGTCCTGATGATCGTTGTCGCTGTGATCCTTGTCGTCGTTAGGGTGCTGCGCGACTAATTGCTTGAGCGGCGCCAAGAGCCGCTAACTCGTACGGCGTCTGGCGTGCTTCAGCCTCGCTATAATGCCGACCATGGAACTATTGCTGGCGTTTGTGGTCATGGGGTTGCTTCTCGCTTTAGTTATCTGGCGTGTCGGATATCACGATTAATGGAAGGGTTGTTGACGGGGGCGGTTATCGGGCTAGTTTTAGGGGTACTTGTCTGTAAGCTCATCTAATGCGAGTTTTGATGTTGGTCGCGATCTTCGCGGCGCTTGTCGCGCTGGTTATCGTTTGGAGTGGCGATCTTCCCCGAGATATTGCGCTCAGTTTGTTCCTGGGCGCGTTGGTATTGATCTTCGGGAGACCTTTTCGGCGAAGAGGTCCCGATCAGTAAGCCTATCCACTGCTAACTCGTAGAGCGTGCGGACCCCGTTGCTGACCTTCTAAATGTAGGTTTCTTCGGCCCTCCTGGAGGGGAGGTGCCCTCCCCTATGACGTACTACCAGAGCGGTATTGGAACCAGCGATTTCATGTACTACCTGATGCATACCGAGATTGAGGACCACGAGGAGTTGGCAGCGATTGCTGCGGAGATTATTGCAGGGTTCGCGGACGATTAGCGGGCGGAACTAATGCAAGCGGTGGTCAAAATGGTGGTCAACCCCTCATATCGCTACCAACGCAAAGGCTCCCGAAGACTGGTCGGTGGCCTTTAATTTTGTTGACACCAACAGGATTGGAGCCCCATACTTTGATGGTTCCGAGTCATCACGTGGGCGATTAGCTCAGGCGGTCAGAGCACAGTCCTGATAAGACTGGGGTCCGTGGTTCGAGTCCACGATCGCCCACCAGATTACCGCGGCGATGATTTCTTTGGGTTAGGGGTCCCTATCATGGCAGTGAGGGACTCCCGAACGAATTGTCCGCATTAATCCTAGCGAGACGGGGAAC
>CAZUGG010000150.1:0-21229 GCA_964619905.1 uncultured Dehalococcoidia bacterium | reverse complement strand
CGAGTCGTCCGTAGGTCTTGGAATCGGATTCTTGTAAGCGCTGGGGGGAATCGCCATCAGTTCCCCCTAAGGATGGCGAGGGCGCCGTCGCCGAAGTCGCCATAGCCACTAACTAGGCAATGGTTCACGCCCTCTACCTGGACCTCACTCTTGCCGCGGACCTGCTTCGCACCCTCGATGATGTGGTTCATGCCCATGATGTGACCTTGGGAGAGTAGACCGCCGTGCGTATTGACAGGAAGGTCTCCGCCTATTTGAATTCGTCCGCCTTCGACGAATGGCCCACCTTCTCCCTTCTTGCAAAACCCAATGTCTTCAAGTTGATTGATTACCGTGAAGGTGAAGCAGTCGTAGATCTCGGCGACATCGATGTCCTTCGGCTCGATTCCAGCCATGCCAAATACGCGGGGTGCGAGCTTACCGATGCCGAATGTGGTCATGTCGGGGCGTTGGGTAATCGAGCTCGGAGAGTCTGGATGGGCCTCGCCGAATCCACTGATGTAGACCGGCTTGTTTGGCATGTCTTTGGCCCGGTCGGCGCGAGTAATGACGCATGCGGCTGCGCCGTCTGTTTGCAGGCAGCAATCAAGAAGCCTAAACGGATCAGCGAGTAAGGGGGAGTTGTGGTGGTCCTCCATGGTGATGGGGTCTTTCATTTGGGCGTTGCTCTGCATCGAGGCCTGTTTGCGCATTGCCACCGAGACTTCCCCAAATTGCTCGCTTGTCGTCCCGTAAGTCTCCATGTGCTTGCGGGCCATGGGCCCGTACCACAACATGGGGGCGACAAGTCCGTAGATATACTCGAATTCCATCATAGTCCGCATGGGGCCGGCAGGGCCGCCGCTTGCGATTGATTGTGCTGTCCTCGCCCCCGAGTAACCGTTGCGCCCTGAGACCAGGAGAACGTAGTCGCAGACGCCCGATGCCACTGCGAGTACGCCGTTCTGGAGTGCGGCGCAGGGGCTCGCCCCGCCCATATTGATGGCCGCCGAAAACTTTAGGTCTTTCACCCCGAGATTGGTGGCCAGGTCTTCTGAGGTGGTTCCCGCCGCCTGTGGCAACACACCATCAATGTCGCTTGCGTTGATCCCGGCATCCTCGATCGCCCGCATGCAAGCGGTTAGTTGCAGGCTCAAGTTGCTCATGCCGGACTTGCGCGAGTAGTTGGTCTCGCCTATGCCCACGATTGCTACTTTATCGCTCAGTTCGTTGGTGTCGTACACCTGGCCTCCTTAGGGGAAAGACGCCTTCTAGTCCGCAAGGCATCATAAGGAGCCACCCCAAGAGCGTCAAACCTATTGATCGGATGTATTAGGGATGGGGGATTTGTCACCGCATGGCTTTCGATGACTTTCCGTAGTACTAGCTTAAAGTCGGCTTGCGCCTTTTATAGCAATCGTGCTCATAAGGGTTTACAGATTCACCAACTGTTGTGTCGGGCAGGTGGGCGGTGGAAACCCCAACCTTTCCGTTGACATCTGATCTAACGGGTCGATAGAATTGATGGGTTCGGAGCCTTCGTTCCCCGAGTAACTTCCCATGTCTAGCTATGCCATCATCCAGACCGGCGGCAAACAGTACCGCGTGGCGCCGGGCGACGTCATCGACGTTGAACGGATTAAGGATCACGAGCCGGGCGATACTGTTAGCTTCGACGAAGTGCTTTTAGTGAGTGACGGAAACGATGTTTCTGTGGGCACACCATTTGTGACCGGTGCTAGGGTAGTGGCCAAGGTGGAAGAAGAAGGCAAAGGAAAGAAGATTATTGTCTTCAAGTACAAGCCTAAGATCCGATACCGACGAAAAAAAGGGCATCGCCAACGGTTTGCTCGCCTGTCGATCCAGGAGATCGAGTCTCCAGTTGGGTCGGAAGCCAAGGTGAAGCAGGCCGGACAGGCGAAGGTTAAGAAGAGCTAAGGAAAGATAATGGACAACAAAAAGGGCTCGGGTACTTGCCGAGCCGCACGTGACAGTCAGTCCAAGCGGCTTGGGGTGAAGCTGTACGATGGGCAGACAGTGACGGCCGGAAACATAATTGTCCGTCAGCGTGGAACCAGGATTCACCCAGGCAACAACGTCGGACAGGGTAGAGACTTTACGCTGTGGTCCCGGATAGACGGCAGGATAAAATTCGAGCCGTTCAACAAGATGAGACGTAAGGTAAGCGTCTACCCGGCGAGTTAGATGAAAACTGACATCCATCCCGAGTACACTTTGTCCAGGGTGGAGTGCGCCTGCGGCAACGCTTGGGAAACGAGATCCACGAAGGCTGTTCTAAAGATAGAAGTATGCAGCGCCTGCCATCCGTACTTTACTGGCGAGCAGCGCATCATCGACACAGAAGGCCGCGTAGAGCGTTTCAAGAAGCGGTACGGTCTAAAGTAGAAGTACTACGACTCGACATTGAGAACAGAAAAAAGGAGCGAGCGAGTCTCGCTCCTTTTGTGTAAGAGAGCGAGCCTTTGGCCAAGGATCAGGCAGCAGAACAGTTCAACTACGGTGGCCAGGCGGTCATTGAAGGGGTCATGATCCGGGGCCGCGATCATGTTTCGGTTGCTGTGCGGCGTCCTAATGGCGGTCTAAGAACTCTGTGCGAACCACTTTCTTCCCTTTACACTGGCCCGCTGCGTAAGCTACCGATTTTCAGAGGCGTGATCGTCCTGGCCGAGACTCTCACCTTAGGGCTAAAGGCGCTGATGTTCTCAGCGAATGCTGCTCTCGAGGAGGAAGGTAAGGAGGATGAGGACCTGTCGGCCTGGGCCCAGGCCGCTCTCTTGGCCGTCTCGCTTTCCCTGGCCGTCCTCATTTTCTTCCTAGTCCCACTATTCGTCTCTGTGGGTTTCGACAATATCGTCGAAAGCTCGATTGGGAGCAACCTAATTGAGGGCGGACTCCGCTTTGTCTTCTTTTTGACTTACGTGTGGGCCATTGGGTTGATGCCCGACATGCGCCGGGTCTATGCGTATCACGGAGCGGAGCACATGACCATTGCGGCACATGAACATGGTGACAAATTGCGTATAGAGTCGATCCGCAAACACCCTAAAGAACACCCGCGATGCGGTACGGCGTTCCTGATGATTGTAATCATCGTCTCGATCTTGCTCTTCACTTTCTTAGGCCGTCCCGATCTCTGGCTGTTGGTACTGTCGCGGGTGGTCCTAGTTCCCGTTATTGCCGCACTGAGTTATGAGCTTATTCGCTTCAACGCAGCGCACGAGCAACATGTAGTAGCGAAAATGCTGATCGCGCCTGGATTGGCGCTCCAAAAACTAACCACTCGCCGACCGGAGGACGATCAAATTGAGGTGGCAATCGCTGCTATGGAGAATGCGCTCGCGGCAGATCGTGGTGAGGAAGTGACAGGTGGCATGTCGGCTGCCAAGTCGGCCGTTACGTTGCCCTGACAGGCGTAAAATTAGCTCAAGGAATCCTTAAGTCTGTCGAAGAGTGATCGGTCTTGCTTGCGCGTCAGATCAGGCTTCTTGAGTAACTCGCTGAGGGTCTGGAAAGCAGCTTTCTGTTTAGAGTCGAGTTTCGATGGCATGACCACATCGACGTACACGACTTGGTCCCCCCGGCCGCTTCCACGCAGATGCTGAATCCCCTTGCCCTTGAGCCGAAGCATTTGGCCAGGTTGAGTTCCCGGAGGGATCTTCAGCTGTGTTGTACCGCCCAACGTGGGAATCTCTATCTCATCTCCGAGGGTGGCCTGGGCAACGTTTAGAGGAAGGTTATAAATCACATTGTCGCCTTCTCGATCGAAGATGTCGTGGCTCTTAACCTGAACGGTGATATACAGATCGCCGTTGGGGCCTCCGTTTCGTCCTGCCTCGCCTTGGGATGAGAGGCGAACTTGTGACCCTGCGCTTATCCCGGGAGGGATCGTGACTACGATAGTCGTTTGGTTGCGCTCCCGGCCCTGGCCCCTGCATTGGCTACATGGTGAGCTAATCATCTTTCCATCGCCGTGGCATTTAGGGCATGTGGTCACGTTAACGAATTGACCGAAGATGCTGCGTTGGGCTTGACGGACCTGCCCCTGTCCCTTGCAAGTGTCGCATGTATCCACACTGGTGCCAGGTTCGGATCGGGTGCCGTGACATCGGCTGCAGGTTTCGAGCCTGGCGAAGTCGAACTGTTTCTCTGTTCCAAAAGCAGCCTCATCAAATTCGATGAGGACGTTGGCTGCCAGGTCAGACCCCTTTTCGGCAGCAGAAGCGCGACCTCGGCGGCTGCCAAAAGCACCGCCACCAAAGAAGGCATCAAAGATGTCGCCGATGTCGGAGAAGCCGCCGAAGCCCTCGAAGCCTACCCCGGCCCCGTTAGGTCCCGCGTGGCCGAAATGGTCGTACTTGGCGCGCTTCTCTGCATCTCGCAGGACTTCGTAAGCCTCCGCGCACTCTTTAAACTTCGCCTCCGCGTCGGAATCCTTGTTCCGGTCAGGATGGTAGTCGAAGGCTCTCTTTCGAAATGCCTTTCGAAGCTCCTCTTCAGTAGCGTTTCGGCTTACGCCGAGGACTTCGTAATAGTCACGTTTGGTTGTTGCCATAATTCTCTTGTAAGAAGCGCCTAACTTTCAATTATAAAGAGGCGCTTCAGTAGGGACAAGCGATCTCAGACGTACGCAAAGTTGGAAGGAGGGGGTTGGGAACGCTTCGGGTTAGGTCAGGCTGAGCTAAGCAAGGAAGAGCTCTTGGTCGGAAACGGTAACGTCGACGTAGTGAAATCGGGTGACCCCATTTATCTTTCGAGCAGAAAAGACTTGTCCCTGGATGTCACTGTGGGTGGCTAGGTAGAGGACAAGGCGGCCAATGTCCACAGGGTCCATCAGTTCCAACCTTGCCCTCTTCTTGGGGTCATTGTGGGCGCCCCAGTTCAAGATGGGAGTGTCAACACCGCCGGGGCATATTGCGTTGACTCTGATGCCATCTTCCGTTACCGCCTCGGCGAGAGACCTTGAGAAGTTGAGGACACCAGCTTTAGAAGCCGCATACGCCAGGCCTGACGGATAAGGATGCACTGCGGCCATCGAGGCCATGTTGATTATGGTGCCGCCTCTGCCGCGCATGACTGGCACCACGGCGCGCGCCATCAGGAAGACGCCGGTCAGGTTTACCGCTAGGATCTGTTGCCAGTGGTCCTCAGAGTGCTCTTCTGGCGTGGCGAACGTGCGTAAGATCCCTGCATTGTTGTGCAGCAGATCGATTGCGCCGTAGGTGGAGAGGGTGGTTCCAATGATCTGTTGAACTTCTTTGTTGACCGACGTGTCCGCGGTAACAGCAGTTGCCTGCCCTCCCTCGCGAGCGATGGCCTCAACGGTAGAAGCGGCACCGGCTTCGTTGATGTCCGCCACGATGACTTTAGCGCCTTCCTTGCCGAGCAAAAGGGCCGTGGCACGTCCGATCCCCGCGCTGGCGCCTGTCACGATCACTACTTTGTCGTCTATGCAACCCATTAAAAGCCGGTTACTTCAGCCACCGACTGGAAAACATTGGGTAGAACCAGGTCATAAGTCGGTCCGTCTGCCCCGAGCCTAGTGTATATGAACTGCCCTTTCATCTTCTCATTTACCGCTAGGTAATAGACGGCGCGTGCCAGGTCCAAGGGTTCGAGGAGGGTCTCAGGCTCCTTCAGTGCCTTCCTGCCAGTTTCGGAAATCTCTAGCATCGGCGTGCGGGTCATTCCGGGGAGCACCGCGTTCACTCTTATATTGGCGTCTCCAATGAGCTGTTGTAGGCCCTGAGTCAGTCCTAAAACACCGAATTTGGCGGCGGAATAGGCTAAGGTCACGCCGTAGGCAGTGAGGCCAGCGCCAGAGGAAGTGTTGACGATCCCGCCACCGCCTTGATTCCTCATAATCGGGATCGCAGCCTTGGAACATAAGAATAGCGAGTTGAGATTCACGTCGATGATTCGTCTAAATTCCTCGATGCTGATGTCGTCGATGGTGTGGTGGTGGGCGATCATTGCCGCGTTATTGTGCAAGAAGTCGATGCGACCGTAGGTCGTGAGTGCCTTTCCTACTACTTCTTGTACCTGCGATGCGTCGGAGACGTCCGCGGCTAGGAAGGTTGCAGCGCCACCGGCGCTTGTGATGATGTCACGGGTCTCGATGCCCGCAGGCTCTTTGAGGTCGACGATAACCACATTGGCTCCGCGCTCAGCGAAGAGCTTTGCTGTCGCCCTGCCGATGCCTCCCGCGGCACCGGTTACGATGGCTACCTTTCCGTCTACTCTCTTCATCCAAATCTTCTTTGATTACAGTTCTCTGGCCAGGGCGATCGTTGTCTGAGGAGGAGGATCCTGTACCAGGGCATACTCTATGCCTTCTGCCTCCCGGCGGACAGACATCAAGACTCGATCGAGGTCGTCGCGCTCGGCGAGGTATTGCACTGCTCGAGCTAGATCAGTCGCTGCCATAGGTTCCGCTGCTGCACTTCCAAGGGAAGAGCGGAGCTTTGGGTTTTGTGTCATAGGCGTGTCCACGAACCCCGGTAGGATTGCGTTTACACGGATCCCCATTCCTTTCAGCATATCGGGAAGGGTTCTGGTTAGCGAAATGACTCCCGCTTTGGCAGCTGCGTAACAAGGGGAGTACGGAACGGATGCGAGACCACCTTGCGAGGACATGTTGATGATCACCCCGCCTCCGCTTTTTTGCATCACCGGTGCTACGGCACGTGCCAAGATAAACAGTGAATTGAGGTTCACGTCAATCACGCGACGAAACTCCTCTATTGGCCATTCCTCGATTGATGCGTGTCGGCGCATGATCGCGGCGTTATTGTGAAGCAGATCGATGTGCCCAAAGGTAGCGATCGCTTTGTCGATGACGGAGGTGACCTCAGCCTCCGAAGTGACGTCGGCCTTTAAGAAGACTGCTTTGCTATCGCCGTGTCCTATCTCTGAGACGGTTTCTTGCCCAGCATCGGCGTTCTCATCGACTGCGACGATGTTCGCTCCAAGCCCGGCGAAATGGATCGCTGTAGCTCGGCCTATGCCCATGGCCGCACCTGTGATCAGCGCGACTTTCCCGGTCCATGATGCCATTTGGATGCCTCCCTGACCTGGCTGGGCGCATGTTAGCTTTCACCGCTCTGGTTCGCAAACATAATGCCCTGCTTGGGTTTGGGCTTCACAATCGGGTGGTGCCCGTTGGCCTTTTGTCGGTGTCGGCTAGGGGTCGACAACCTCATCGATCGGCATAGCTAGTCCCTTGCAAGGAGAACAAAGTTGCCCCCCCCGGTCGGCGGCCCCATGCTGACCGCCATTCCGACCTTGGCGTCTTTTACGGCCCGGCAGAGATCCTTTTTAAAGGTATGTTCACCTTGTTCCCATCCCGGACAGTCGTCCATGACCTCGCCTCTCAACTGACGGGCAGCCTCGATCGGGCGAAAAAGGGATGGTGTGCCGTTGTGGCTGAATGCCATGCAGCCTCCATCGGTGCAGGTTGGGTAGCGCCCATCGAGTTCCATTACCCCGGTTTCGACAAATGGCCCAGCTTCCCCGGCCTTGCAAAAACCAAGCATCTCCCATTGAGTGAGCATCCAGATGGCGAAGCCATCGTATAGCTCGACGAAGTCCACGTCGTTTCGGGTGACCCCGGCCCGAGCGAAGCCTTTGTCGACCCAATCTGTTGAGAAGTCTCCGCCAACGTGCCGCTCGAGGACCGGTGCTTCCGCGTAGGCGGGGTAGGACAGTTGGTCGGCACCGCCTAGGATATGTATAGGCGGCTTCTTGAGATCGCGTGCCTTTTCAACGCTTGTGATGATCATCGCACCGCCGCCATCGTTGACTTGGGCACACATGAGGACGGTCAAGGGCGATGAGATCATTCTTGACTGCACCACCCGTTCCTTGTCGTAAGGGCCCCGTCCGTACATGAGAGCTTGAGGATTTACGTGCCCGTAGTTGCGTACCGTGGCAGATGCCGCGGCGAGCTGTTCTGGAGTGGTACCGTAAAGAGCCATATGCCTTGATGCTACGAGGGCAAACTGAACCGCGGTGTAAGAACCGGTCCATCCCGTGAACTCGTGGCTGTGTCGAGTCCATGGTGCCGTCCGCCCGTCTAAGGGCTGTGTCATACCGCGTCCAAGGATGATGGCGACTGTATCGACTTGTCCGGTTTTAATTGCGGCGGCAGCGTCGTTTATTGCAGGCGCTCCTGTTTCAGCGGCGATGACCGCGCCTGTTTGCCATCGGAGTGGAATGCCGAGTTGGTAACACCAGTTGGCCTTGTTTCCATAGCCGTTGGGGTTCGGCGACTGAGGCCATTCGTCTAGTTGGACGAATAGACCTTCGATGTCCTTGACAGTTAGCCCCGCGTCGTCGAGTGCACCTCGCAACGATTCCATTGCATATGAGAATCCGGTCCGCCCGGAGCCTCGAGTTTGGGGTGTTGTGTAGAGGCCGACGATTGCGGCGTCACGTGCGTGTGGCATCAGGAAACAACCTTGAAGGGATATAGCGTTATCTCATCGCTGATCTTCTCAAAGCTAACGACAACATCCATCTCTATTTCTATTTTGTCGGCGGATGTGCCCACAATGGTGCTCAGCATGGCGACTCCCTCGTCGAGCTTGATTATGGCTACTACGTAAGGGTCTGGGAAAGCGATCGGGTCTGCGGAACGTTGCACCACTGTGAAGCTGTAGATCTTTCCGCGCCCGCTAACCTCGGACCAGTCAAAAGATTCTGAGAGGCAGTGCGGGCACGCTGGCTGAGGTGTCCAGCGGTACTTGGAACAGTCATTGCACTTGGGAACGAGGAGCCTGCCAGCTTGCGTTCCGTCCCAGAACGGCTGAGAGAAGTGGGTTGGTACGGGAATGGGTCTAGCGCGCGAGGAAGAAGTCATGAGCGCCGGGATTCTAGGAGAGGACCTGCCTGCTGTCAATGTCTCGAACGGAACGTTGCATGACACGGATCCTTTTTGGTTCTAAAGTTGTTGCTGTGGCTGCCCCGCCAGGGTTCGAACCTGGGTCGAAGGATTCAAAGTCCTTTGTGTTACCACTACACCACGGGGCAGAGCGCGGGGCACTAACGCTTCAGGCGAAAAAACCGGAGCAGCTTGCCTATGAAGCCTCCACCGGTGACCTTGCGAAGCCGTGCTCTGGTGCAGTCAACGCAGGTGCAGGCTGGCGCATGGCCATGCTGATGAGCTTCACGCTCGTTCATAGGAGAAGTGTACCTTACATGGCTCCAATGGGATTGAGAGGGCGAGAACCTGACACTGGGGCCCCTAGGGTCCCCCTATAAAGGCATTGGCGCGATGAGCTCCCCTTCATTCGTCGGAATGTAGCTAGGCCCATGCTGCAACGATACAGGAGTGTTAGCCTCAAACGGGTCTTCGATGCCAAGCTCCTTGCCGATGTCACGTAGCGCGGGCAATACCTCTTGCCCGAGGGCCTTGATGCAACTCATCGAGTTTTCATGATCGATGCCGCCATCGTTGCCCCACAGGCAAAGGATCGAAGCCCGCGTACTCTCAAGAATGGTCCGCAGTTGAGCGATGACCATGTCGGGCGTTCCCGCGACGATCATATTATTCGTTAGTTGGTCCTCGAAAGAGGCAGCCTGTCGGGTGCCCACACCGAGGCGCTGTTTCCGTGTCGTTGGTGATCCATAGCCTGAGGGACTTCCCCAGACTGGATGGCCCAGACCCAGAAATTGGCCTTGCATCCACATGAACTGGCGGGCGTTCTCCAACGCCTTCTCCTTCGAGTCCTGCACGTGGCAGCGGATCAGATAACCGCGATAAGGTGAACCCCCTTCGAATCCCACATCCTTCGCATTCTCGTCGTAGAGGCCCCAGATCTTTGCTGCGTCTTCCAACGTGGGATTTAGCGCGATGTAGGGATAGCGGTGTCGGGCGGCCCACACGATACTCTCTTTGCTTACCACTCCAGGGCACCAGATACGCGGGAAGGGCTTTTGTAGTGGCAATGCCCATGGGTTGACGCAGCGGAATTGATAGTGGTCCTTCTCCCACCTGAACGGCCCAGGTTCGGTCCAGGTCTTCACAAGTAGATCGTGGGCTTCCTCGAAGCGTTCTCGTGTGAACACAGGGTTTGCGTTGGTGGCTACATACTCCTGACCGGCGCCCCGCAAGATACCCGATACGACTCGACCACCTGAGATCATGTCGATCTGTGCTATCTCTTCGGCGATACGTACTGGGTTATCGATGATGGGAAGAGGATTGCCATGGAGGACGATCTTGACTCTCTTGGTGGCGGCTGCGAGGACAGCACCGAAAATATTGATTTTCGCTTGCATGGTAAAAGGGGCGTTGTGATGCTCGTTCAGCATGATTCCGTCAACGCCCATTTCCTCGGCGTATATATATTCTTCTAGACGCTCTTGATAGAGGCGGGCCCCTGCTACTGGATCGAAGTAGCTGTTAGGGAAGAAGGTAGCCGTGTAACCTAACTTGTCGCCGGCCTCTTTCGGGTATGCCGACATTGGTTGCTCTGTGAAGTAGATTAGTTGCAAGGACCACTCCTCCTTGTGTAAGGGCCGACTGGGTTCGCTGAGGATCTAGAGGCTGTCCACAAGACTGGCTAGCTCTTTGGGCTTTTCGTACTCGACGAAGTGTCCTGCTCCCTTAACGACTTCGAGTCTCGACCCAGGGATGAGGCTCTGGTAACGTTGACCTGAGCTCAGCGGGACGATCCGGTCTTCTTCGCCCCATACGAGTAGCGTTGGAGCCTTGATGCCGCCAATGAGCTTCACTAGAGGCAAGCTAAACATATACGGTTTCCAAGCGACACGGGTCGTCATCTCACGATTGATCTCCCAAATCTCCAGAGTGTCGACGCTAGGCTCGCTCTCGAATAGTCGGTCGAAGTTAGATTGATCGGCAAACCCCGCTCGGGCGTAGTCCGTTGCGCTGGTCACAAACTGGTCAAGTATCTGGTCCCCCTCAGGTGGTTGGATTCCGGTCGCCCCCACGAGCACCAGCTTGTCAATGAGTTGATGGGCCATCGTGGCCATCTCCGCAGCGACCCATCCTCCAAAGCCGAGGCCACAGAGCGTAACGGAAGTGAGACCCAAATCGCGGATTGCCCAAAGGTGCATTACCGCTAGGTCCCTGGGGTGCCGTGCCCATTCCGGCACGTCCTGCTTGTCGAACCCAGGATGAGTTGGCAGGTAGACCGTGTTGGTCTGCGCCAGCGCTTGAGGAAAGGCAGAGTCGATTCCCGGGGTGCCGATGTCTTGGTGCAGCACCACGACCGGCCTACCGGAGCCGGCCTTCTGGATGTGGAGTCGGCTACCAGCCACTTCCACAAATTGCTCTTCGGTGTTAGGTGAAGTGGCCAACCTGAGACCTCCTTGGTTGAACCGGTTCTCCTCGGTGCAGGCAGTTGTGCCAGGGGACGTCCGATTTCGTGCCTACTCTGAAGCGGCCGCTAGCATACCACGGGGCTTTGCAGTCTCGAAACGTGAGTGGCCTCTGGTGACGAGATTTATTTGTTTGAAGTGCTGCGATCGATTGGTTACACTGACGAACGGTGCTTCAACAGAAGTAGTGAATGCCCTGCGGGGCCTTGTGGGCGGCACTCGCGAAGATGCGGAGGTGGATCTGATGTCGGCGAAACGGAAGGGTGAGACCGATTGGCGGCGTAAGACATACGATCCGGCTTTTAGTCGCTTCGGTGAGCGAAAGGAGTTCGTCAGCACGTCCGGCTACGCTATAGAGCCTTTATATGGTCCTGCTGAATCTCACGACACGTCGTATGGCTACGATGAGAAGGTTGGATACCCGGGACAATATCCGTACACCAGAGGCGTTCAGCCTACGATGTACCGAGGGCGCTTGTGGACCATGCGTCAATATGCCGGTTTTGCATCCGCAGAGGAGTCTAATCGTCGGTATAAATATCTGCTGGATCAGGGCCAGACAGGCCTAAGTGTCGCCTTCGACCTACCCACGCAAACAGGCTACGACTCCGACGCTGAGATGGCTCGTGGAGAAGTGGGCAAAGTTGGTGTGCCAATCTGCAGCCTTGCAGACATGGAAACCCTGTTCGACGAGCTCCCGCTGGACAAGGTCACAACATCGATGACGATCAACGCCACGGCTCCGATACTGCTGGCCCTTTATATGGCTGTGGCTAAGAAGCAAGGGGTGCCCGCCGAGAAACTCGGTGGCACGGTGCAGAACGCCATACTGAAAGAGTACATAGCCCGAGGCACGTATATCTTTCCGCCAAAACCGTCGCTGCGGTTGATCACCGATGTATTCAAATACTGTTCGAATCATGTGCCGCAGTGGAACACGATCAGCATTAGTGGCTATCACATGAGTGAGGCTGGAGCGACTGCAGCGCAGGAGCTTGCATTCACTCTGGCCAACGGTATGGCCTATGTCGACGCTGCTCTGGATTCAGGACTTGAAATCGACGAGTTCGCCCCACGCCTGTCGTTCTTCTTCGTAGCACAAAAGAACTTCTTTGAAGAAGTTGCGAAGTACCGAGCTGCCCGGCGAATTTGGGCACGGGTGATGAAGGAAAAGTACGGAGCCAAGAATCCTCGGTCGCTCCCCTTAAGATTTCACACACAAACGGCGGGCGTTAGCCTCACGGCACAGCAGGCTGAGAACAACATCGTCCGGACGACTGTCCAGGCGCTTGCCGCTGTGCTAGGAGGCACACAGTCACTGCACACTAACTCGATGGACGAGGCCCTAGCGCTGCCTACTGACAAAGCGGTCACCATTGCATTGCGTACACAGCAGATTCTCGCTGAGGAGTGTGCAGTTGCCGACACGATTGACCCCCTTGCGGGCTCGTACTATGTCGAGAGCCTTACTGACACGATTGAGGGCAAGGCTAACGAGTACTTAAAAGCCATTGAGGATATGGGTGGAGCTCTAGGTGCGATCGACCGCGGATACATGCAACGCGAAATCCAGGAGTCGGCATATCAATACCAGAAGAACGTTGAGTCAGGCGAGACCGTCATCGTTGGCGTGAATCGGTACACGACCGATGAGGACGAGGCACGGGATATCTTGCGCATCGATCAGGAGGCCGCGAAACGTCAGCTTGCCCGGCTGAATGAACTTAGGGCTAAACGCGATGTCAGGGCGGTCGAGCGATCGCTGAAAAATGTACGGGCTGCAGCTAATGGAACCGACAATACGATGCCTTCGCTAATTGAGGCGGTGGAGAACTACGTGACGCTGGGTGAAATCTGCGACGCTCTTCGTGATGAGTGGGGCGTCTATAAAGAAGCCATCGTCTTCTAATACGGGCCGTGCGTGCGAACGCGCATCGGATAAGCGGGAATAGGTATGCATTTCAACTACTCTGAGTCGGACCAAATTCTTCGTCGCACAATCCGCGACTTCAGTGTTCGCGAGCTGGAGTCAGGTGCCCGGGAGCGCGATGCTACCGAGAACTTCGACGTGAGTCTTTACGGAAAACTAGGGGAGATCGGACTTACAGGCCTAGGTATAGATCCTGAGCGCGATGGCAGTGGTGGTGGGCTTTTGCAAAGCGCCATTGCCATCGAGGAGCTTGCGCGATTCGATCCTAGCATGAGCCTCTCTCTTCTCGCGAGTCTGTCTCTTGCGACGGTAGGAATAGAGCACTTTGGTACCGATGAACAGAAGGAGAAATATGTGCCGCCATTAGCTCGAGGACAGGCGGTTGGGGCCTTCTGCCTTACGGAGCCTAACTCAGGAAGTGACGCTGCCGGCGGGAGTGCTAACGTCGTTGCAAAGGACGGAGGGTACGTCCTCAATGGTTCCAAGACGTACATTACGAATGGGGATGTTGCGGACACATTGCTCGTGTTCGCAACATCTGAGCCCGGAACCCGAGCCAAAGGCATTGTCAGCCTTATCGTTAAGGCCGGATCGCCTGGCTTAGAAGCAAGAAAGCAACATGACAAGATGGGAATGCGTGCATCATCCACTGCGGATGTCTTCTTTGATGATGTTTTTGTGCCTGCGGAAAACTTGGTTGCTTCGGCTGGTCATGGGTTCAAAGTCGCAATGCAGATCTTGGATGGAAGCCGGCCGATTATCGGGGCGCAGGCGGTAGGGATCGCCCAAGGGGCGATGGATCTCGCGTTGAAACAGGTGAAACATCGCCAGCAGTTCGGAAAGGCTATTGCGGACTTCCAAGGTGTCCAGTGGATGCTTGCCGACATGGCAACGCAGATAGACGCTGCCAGGCTGCTTACCTATCGTGCTGCGACGCTCAAGGACGAGGGACAATCTTTCGCAAAAGAGGCTTCGATGGCCAAGCTTTTCGCTAGCGAGACTGCTACGAAGGTGGCAGATATGTCCCTGCAGCTCCACGGAGGCATTGGTTATTTCAAAGAAGCCCCTATCGAACGTTACTACCGGGATGCCAAGGTTACTGAGATCTATGAAGGGACTTCTCAGATCCAGCGACTCGTGATTTCACGTCACGTTCTTGCCGACGCGGTCCGGTAGCTCATACCGAGGTTTCCTCTTCGGTGGACGGGTCTATCCTGGCCAGACGAGAGAAGTTCGTTTTGGAAGCGGCGAACTTGCGGTTCAGTCTGGGTGTAGTTATCTAACCAGGTATTTCGGAGACAACAGATGCTTGACCCACAGGAAATTTCAGATCGGCTGGAGATTGCCGAGGTCCTGACCCGGTACTGTACCGCCATAGACTCGAAAGACTTCGATCTCCTGGATGATGTCTTCACGGAGGATTCCACCATCGACTACAGCTCGTCGGTGCCGGGTGTACTAGGCTCCCTGGCTGAGATGAAGGCTTGGCTGTCTGACGTACTAGGCGAATTCACGATGACGCAACATCTCGTGAGTAATATCTCTTACGAGATTCAAGGGGATCGTGCTATGACGCGCACCATGTTTTTTTATCCAATGAAGTGGCAAGACGACACTGGGAAGCTGCAAACATTCTTTGTTGGTGGCTACTACGAGGATGAGTTGATCAAGACTGTTAACGGATGGCGGATTCGGCTGCGGGTCGAGCAACAGCGTTGGTCGACGGGACCGCGTCCAGCGAGTCTTGTGAAGGGCTGAGCCTGTCATGCACGAGGGTATCTCTATCCACGGTGACGTCAACTCGCGGTTCGGTGCTACGGCAGATGTTTTTGTGGGCAATCTTCGCGAGAGAGACGAAGTGGGAGCCGCCCTCGCCGTTTACTTCGAGGGGGAACTCGTCCTTGATCTCTGGGGCGGATATGCAGATAAAGCACGCACACGACCCTGGGAAAGGGACACTATCGTATGTGTAATGTCGACTACCAAAGGCGCGACGGCTCTGTGTGCTCTCCAGTTAGCTGATCAAGGCAGGCTTGACTTTGATGCGCCAGTCGCCCGCTACTGGCCCGAATTTGGTGCAGCAGGCAAGGACTCTATTCCGGTCCATATGCTGATGAGCCACCAGGCCGGCCTCGCAGCGGTGCGAGAGCCGCTTCCACGCGAAGCCCTCTTCGATTGGCAGACAATGACTTCTGCCCTTGCGAGGGCCCAACCCTGGTGGGAGCCAGGCACCGCCTATGGGTATCACGCCTTCACCTTCGGTTGGCTCGTTGGCGAGATCGTGCGACGAATTGATGGTCGCTCGCTGGGCACCTACTTCCGTGACGAGATAGCGATGCCCCTGGGCCTGGATTGGCTGATTGGCTTCGGTCCTGAGCATGACAGCCGAGTTGCGGAGGTCGTTTCGCCACCGCGTGAGCGGACTGCCCAGCGTCCCCATCTTGCCCCGCTTTATTTGAAAGCTATGAGCAACCCTCCGGGGCTATTCCGGAGCCTCAATAGCCGCCAATGGCGTGCTGCTGAGGTTCCCGCTGCCAATGGGCACACGAATGCCCGCTCGGTGGCGCGCTTGTATGCGGCCCTGGCCCTTGGCGGGGAGCTTGAGGGCCTGCGTCTGCTAAGCGAAGAAACCCTCGGACAAGCGGTTCAGGAACGCTCAAAGGGCGTCGATCTCACCATGGGCATCGAGATGAGGTTCGGGCTGGGCTTTCAGCTCAATTTGCCGCCAGGATTTGGCCCCAATCTCCGCGCGTTCGGCCATGCTGGCGCTGGCGGGTCGCTAGGCTTCGCTGATCCTGAAACCGGACTATCAGTCAGTTACACTCCAAATAAGCACCTGGCAGGCATGGGCGAGGATCCTCGCAAAGCTGCCCTGATCAGGACGATCTACGAGGCCTTATAGTTCTCTGGGCTCCGGCTGACAGGCCTCTCGATTGGGCCTGCCCCAGTGTTTGAGACTCGTGGTACGCTTGCCGGGCACTTAACTTCAGTAGCTTGGGAAAGGGGTGTTCAGTGGAGTACAAGGCAATCTCCGCCGACTCGCATGTCAATCCGCTTCCATCCATGTGGCAAGAGTATACGGCGCCGGAGTTTCGAGAGAAGGCACCTCGAACTGAGCGGCGCGGTGAATACGAGGTGATGATCTTCGAAGGGGAAGAGACCAAGCACTCACTTATCTCGACGATTGCTGGGCGAAAGTATGAGGACTATGAGTCGGACTCGAAGAGCTTTGAGGATGGCCAACGGGGCGGCTTTGATCCTAAGGCACGGATCTCGGCTCAGGATGTTGATAATGTGACAGCCGAGGTTCTGTTTGGGGGCGTGCTGACGTTTAAGACGGCCGATCGTCCGCTGCGCTTCGCTCTCATGCAGGCTTACAACGATTGGCTCGCCGACTTCTGCTCAGAGGCGCCTGACCGCTTAATAGGCGTTGCAGAAATACCAACATGGGATGTTGAGTTGGCGACATCCGAATCAAAGAGGGCTCGTGACAAAGGTTTGAAAGGAGTCCTCATCCCCGCCATACCCAACATCGAAGGGCCGTGGTCGTCACCGGCGGACATGAACTATACGAATGCTTGGTGGGATCCCCTATGGGATGCCCTCGAGGATATGGACATGCCGGCGCATATGCACCTGGGTGCGAAGCCCCTGACTCCTGGTTTAGATCAGAACCTATTCACCTCGATCGTGTGCAACAAAGCGATGATGGCCGAGCCGATCACTTCACTTATCTTCTCGGGTGCGTTGCGCCGCCATCCAAAGTTAAAGATCGTCTCCGTCGAAAGCGGTGTCGGCTGGATGGCTTTTATCGTGCCCTGGATGGACAACGTTTACGAGCGTCATCGGCACTGGCAAAAACTCGATATTGGAGAATCGCCGAGCTACTATTTCCAGCGCCAGGTTTATGGCACATTTATCGAGGATCCGGTCGGTGTTCGTGAACGCCACACCATTGGGTTGGGTAACATCATGTGGTCCAACGACTTTCCTCATAGCGACAGTACTTGGCCTCATTCGATGAAGGCAATAGAGGAACATTTCGCAGGCGTTCCCGAAGCCGAAACCGAGATGCTGGTCTCTTCAAATGCGCGCGGTTTGTACGATTTGTAGAACAGGGCCGTTGGTTTACTAGCGGATAACTTCTACGAGTATTGACCTTAGTTGGCAAAACCGGAGTCTAGGTTTTGCGCCTGGCTGACGGCTGGTCGGCCTGGCTGCCGACTAGCCGGTCTCTCATGAAGTTGTCTGGGCGAACACCTCGGCCTTGGGTTTGGCTAGTGTGATAACGGCCATGGCTACCACAGGAGCTGCGGTCATGATTATGATTGCGGGCTGAAAGCTGTCGAAGGCTGCTTCCAGAGCGGCTAAAGGCAGGGGCCCGATTGCTGCAGCGGAGATCATGATCATGACCGCGGAACCCTGCACTCTACCAAGGCGATGCCTTCCGTAGAATTGTGCCCAGATTACCCCCATGATGACGAAGGCCATACCGTTAGATAGTCCGAGGATGGCAGTGTAGACTCCCGCCGAGACCGGAGACGAGATGAAAAATACGGTTGCTAGTGCGGTCGTCATGAGTGACATGGCTAAGGCGAAAAGTCTAACTGGTCCGATCCGATCTATTAGGTAGCCCCCAACAGCCGCACCGCAGGCCGAAGAGAGCGCAAAGGGCACGAAGACACTTGCGGCTACCGTTGCGCTTAGCCCACGTTCCTCGAGAATTGAGGTCTGATGGAAGATCATTCCTGTGACCACAAATGCTGGCACAGAGAGAGGCAATGCGAGTTTCCAGAAGGCGGGCGAGGACAAGATCTTGCGCCGGTCCGGCCCTGTGGCAACTTCGCTCAAATCGCCCTCACCCTCAGGAGGTTTGTCAGCACCATCCGGGTGCAGACCAACCTCTTCTGGCGTGTTTCGGACGAGCAGGAGAGTTGCCGGAATTACAATCAACCAGACCATCACCCCGAGTGCGGCATAGGTCTCTCTCCAGCCAATGCTCTCGATCAAAGCGCGTGATAGCGGTGGTATGACAGCGTTTGAAGCTGAAAAGCCCAGTGACATGACCGCCACCGCCCGGCCTCGTTTGGCCACGAACCACTGGGCTACTAGTAGCGTCGAGTTGATGAACATCGAACCCTGTCCCAGTGCCCGGAGCGCTGCCAGGGCGAAGAAGAAACCCACGAATCCAGAGGAGAGTGCCATTCCAAAACATGCGACTCCCAGTGCGCATGCTATTATCACCAACATACGCTTGGGTCCGTATCGGTCGGACATGCGGCTCACGGCAGCGGCCATGGCCGCGCTGAACCCCGTGCTGATAGCGAAAAGGATAGAGATCGTTGTTCGCGATATCCCCGTGTCCTCTATTATCGGGTCGATGAACGACGAGACTCCAAAGGACTGGCCGGGACCGGTGCTGAAGGCAACCAAGAAGCCAACGGCGACGATTACCCAACCGCGATATGGTTTACGGAACGTCGGTCTGAAGAAGTTGGCCAGGGTGGCCTCTCTCATAGGGGTTGGGCTGGAGCGCTAGGACCGGTGCAGGAGTTCGGCTTGGGCACTACCATACCAGACTGCTAGAAGCTAGAGGGATCAGCATGTGATGTATGCCACCCGCGAACTTTCGGAGGGATGATGTCGATTGACAATAACTTGAGTGAAACGAACAAGCGAATTGTCGAGGATCATTACGAGGCATTGGGAGCCGGGGACCTTGATGGTCTTTTCGATCTGCTGAGTGAAGACATCGAGTGGACAACGCCCGCCTCGCTGGGCGACATGGGGGGCTATCATCGTGGTAAAAGAGAGGTCCGCTCCTTCTTCGACTACGTTGGCGAAAGATTGAGCCTCGACGAATTCAGCGTGGATCGGTATGTTGCTGACGGGGATACTGTTGTGGCTTTGGGGACCGAGCGGGTTACGATCTTTGCGACGAACAAGTCCTATGCCACAAGCTGGGCCCATGTTCTAACTCTCGCTAACAAAAAGATTGTTTCCTTCACTGAGTATGTTGATCCCGGGGCGGCTCTGGCCGCGATGCGTCAGGACTGATCTATTGGCCTGGAATAACCGGTGATCGGAGGGCAGCCGTCGGCCATGCCGTCTACGACTGTCACTGGATTATCCGTTGTCCCGTACCGCTGGATGATAGTCATTGGGCTCATCGGCGCCAATTGGGCAATGGCCTTGCCGACGCTCTCGTTGGGTCTGCTTCTTCCAGAAATCGACAAAACGTTCGGGATCAGTGACTCAGAGGCAGGGTGGCTTGGGGCCTCGATCCGGATAGGCCCCACCATAATGATGATTCCCGCGGCGCTTTTACTGAGCCGATTTAATCCCCTCCACATAACTACGATCTCATTGGCACTTGGCGCCATCTTCACCTTTCTCCACGGACTCTCGCCGACACTCGCTGTTCTGTTCGTGGCTCGTGTCGGTTTCGGCTTCACGCACGTGATCCGTTGGCCGGCGCGCGCGATCCTAACTCAGCTGTGGCACCCTTTGAGAGAAGTGCCCTTGGCCAACGGAACGGTTGTGGCGATGACGGGCGTCGCTGAGTTTCTGGTTCTGCTGCTGACGCCGATACTGCTCAACCAGACGGATAATTGGCGCACAGTTTTTCACTTGTACGGACTTTTTGGCCTGGGGATCCTGCTGGTCTGGATACTTTTTGGCCGAGATCGAGGCACGGGTGAAGCTGAGAACCTGCTGACTTCGGCGAGCCGGAGTGTGCTAGCTACCGTTCTGCGGTATAGGCCGGCCTGGATCATTGGGGTTGGGGCTTTCGGTGCCGCGTTTGGATGGGCCGCCTTCTGCACGTTCTGGCCGAGCTTCATGCTACAGGTGAACGACGTTGCATTGACCAAGACAGGTTGGCTTTTCGGAATCACTTCACTGGCGACGGTCCCTCCGGCGGTGGCGCTTGGGGCCTACGCCCCACGGATCAAGAATTGGCGGCTTATCGTGGTGCTGGCTGGGTTGACCATGACTGGGGGCCTCGTCGGAATGCTCCTAACGACGCAAACGTGGCTACTAGTGTTGTTCACCATAGGTGTTGGCGTGGGCTGGGGATACATGCCCATCGCTATTTCTGTCCCCTTCGAGATGCCAAAAGCGGACGCGAAAGCTATAGCCGTTGGCTCGTCCTTCATTATGACGCTGATCTTAACCGGAACGATACTCGGGCCAGTCATAGTAGGTGGGATCTCCGACCTGACCAGTTCGCTCTTCACGGCACTCCTGGTTAGTGCAGTCTTCCCTATAGGCGTAAGCCTTAGTGGCTTGCTGCTTGGGCCCCGGGATTCCGGGAGGACCGCGGAGGCCTAAGGTTGCGATGGCTTAGACTTCCCCCTCTATTTGATAGGTACTCGTCGAAGCCGGTTAGACCGTTAGTCACGATAGTGATAGGTGGTAACGCTCCGACCCAAAGAACCCCACTCAGCTAAATTGGGAAGTAAAGTGGTGCCGAGGGACAGAATCGAACTGCCGACACCAGCATTTTCAGTGCTGTGCTCTACCAACTGAGCTACCTCGGCGCTGCTCTCGAACCCGCAACTCAGGGAGTTGCCTCAAAGAGCCATGCCAGTGTAGCTACCGGTGTTTCTGAGCGTCAAGGAAGGAGCTATCTGCGGCTGGCAGGTTTCGTCATTGGTGCGAGAGAAGTGCCGGCGATCCTTGGGATGCCCCCGAATCGCAGGCGCCAGATCCCACGGAGGTCCTGAATTGCTGTCTTAACCACCTGGACCCTGGTGTCGGGGTCGTCTCGCCATTGCACGGGTACGTCCTTAACGAGATAACCGTTGCGCTCGGCTATCAGTAGCATCTCCGTATCGAAGAACCAACCGGTGTCTTGAACCAGAGGCACGATCTTATCGGCGGCGATTCGTTTGACCGCTTTGAAACATCACTGTGAATCAGTAAAGGGCACGTTAAAGAATGCGTGGCGTAGGA
>CAZUGG010000149.1:0-10656 GCA_964619905.1 uncultured Dehalococcoidia bacterium | reverse complement strand
GTGCTCTGCGCTGGACCAGTCAATTCCCCTGCCTTATGCTGCTCCGCGTGACGAGTATAGGTTTGGCCAGGAACGCTGCTAGTTGAGTAGTGCATCACACGAAAGAGGTCAAGTACTGACAGAGTCGTCAATTAAGTCGGGAGAACAGCTAGGGGTGCTCGCTGACGTGGAACTTCGGCGTGCTGTGGCCGAGGGCTGGGTTCGGTCGGACGCGGAAATCTCTGAAGGCTCGTATCAGCCTGCAAGCCTAGACTTGCGACTCGGACCGGTCGCTCATCGTCTGAGAAGCAGTTTTTTACCCTCGGAGCGCCGAGTCGAAGAGCGGCTTGGCGATTACTCTATGGGCAGCGGTAGCTTACGCCGAGACGGGGGCATTCTGGAGAAAGACCGGCCGTATTTGATCCCTTTGCTTGAGGAGGTCAGGCTTCCTCCCTCAATTCGCGCCAAAGCAAACCCGCGGAGCTCCATCGGGCGCCTAGATGTTTTCACGAGAGTTATCAGTGACTACGGCCAGCGGTGCGACGATTTGCCAGCCGGATACGCCGGGCCGCTTTACCTGGAGGTCGTTTCCAGATCGTTTACTGTTCGGGTTCGGGAAGGCCTCTCCCTGAACCAGCTTCGACTCATTAGGGGCAGCGCCAAGCTAAGCGATGAACGAATTCGGGCCATGCACGGCAGTGATCCACTGTTATTCAAGCCGGCAACGCTAACCGATCCCCCAGTCGCGTTTAGCCAGGACTATGTCGATTCGGTTGTCCGAGGCGGAGGACTCTTTCTCAGTGTCGACCTAATGGAGCCGACAGGACGTGTTGGCTATCGAGCGAAGAAGAACAGTATGCTTGTGGACCTGTCGAAGATGCAGGCTCACGCCATTGGCGACTACTGGGAAGAGGTCAAAGCTGAGAAGAATGGGCGACTTATTCTCGAACCCGAGGAGTTCTACCTGTTGGTCTCGGAGGAACGAGTGTCCATTCCCCCCGGAGTTGCCGCAGAGATGACGGCCTACGACCCTACTAGTGGGGAGCTTCGTACGCACTATGCAGGTTTCTTCGACCCCGGTTTTGGCTATGATGAGACTCATCAATTGGCGGGCAGTAAAGCTGTTATGGAGGTCCGTGCCCATGATGTTCCATTCGCCTTGGAACATGGGCAGAAGATCGCGAAGCTCGAGTTCGAGCGCATGGCGAGTAGACCTGAACGGTTGTATGGCACAGGGTCAGTCGGTTCGTACTACCAGGACCAGACCTGGGCGATCAGCCGACACTTTATCCCACCAGAGTCGGCCTCTTCCGGGCAGACTGGCTTACCGGGCTTCTCTTAGACTTCTTGCTAGGCGGAGAGCGCGATAGTGATGGACATCTGGAGGATAACCAACGCTCGGGTTGACCCCCAGAATTAGCGATCCCTATACTGGCGTCCGCTATCCGGGACGACCTTATGGCTGACCTGCCAGTGTTGCATGGAATCCGCGTCCTCGACTTGACTGACCAAAGGGGCAGCCTGTGTGGTCGCATCCTGGCCGATCTCGGCGCAGATGTGATCAAAGTTGAGGCTCCTGCCGGCGGTAGTGAGCGGCGCGCAGGCCCCTTCTGGGATGATGACCCGAAGTCCGGGAACAGCCTTTGGTTCCTCGCCTACAATGCTGGCAAGCGGGGGATTACGCTCAATATTCACAAGATTGCGGGTCGACACGTTCTAAGTATGCTCGCCCGAAAGGCTTCGTTTCTCATCGAATCTGCCCCAGCTGGGACGTTTGATGAGTTGGGCATTGGATGGAACTCGTTGCACGCAATCAATCCATCGTTGATCTACGCTAGCGTCACAGATTTTGGCAGCGATGGCCCGTACGCGCATTATCAGAGTTCTGACCTTATCGCACTGGCAATGGGTGGGCTAATGTACACGCAGGGAGATGCCGACAGGGCTCCGGTCGGGTTCACTCTGGGACAGGCATATTTGCATGCTGGCGCCGAGGCCGCTGCAGGGGTCCTCATGGCCCATTACCAACGGGAGCGTAGTGGCGAGGGTCAGCGCGTCGACGTCTCGGCACAGGAGGCGGTCACCTGGGGGCTCATGAACGCTGCTCAGGTGTGGGATGTCAACCACATAAATACCATGCGGGGCGGGACGGTCCGCCCACGTCTTGATGGTGCCCACTACCGGATGCATTGGCCGACGAAAGATGGTTACGTCACTTTTTTCCCGCGGGGCGACTGGGGTGGGCTTTCGGCATGGATTCTGGACGAGGAGTTCTCTGATGACCCTGCGCTCTACAGGGACTGGTCATCGGTTGGCACGATGACTCTCACCCAGGCCGAGATGGATCACCTAGAGAAGCTTGCCATCGCATTCTTCGCGACCAAGTCGTCATTGGAACTTTATGAAGGGGCGGTCAAATGGCGCTTCAACCTCTATCCGGTGTTCACGACCCAACAACTCCTCCATTACACACAACTTCGCGAACGCGATTTCTGGATCGACGTGACGCACGAAGAACGGGGTGCCACGCTTACCTATCCCGGCAGCTTCGCTAAGACTTCTACAACTTCCCCAGCTGTTCGCGGCAGGGCACCTTTACTAGGAGAGCACAATGCACAGATCTATCAGGGTGAGCTGGGCCTAAGCGCTGCTGAGTTGGCGATTCTTTGGGGCGAGGGAACTATTTAGTGGGCACTCGACCGTTTGAAGGGCTTAAGGTCGCCGACTTCTCTTGGGTCGGCGTGGGCCCGATTACGACGCGTTACCTTGCTGATTATGGGGCCACTGTCATACGGGTCGAGAGCATGAAACGGCCCGACTTTCTGCGCACTGCCGCGCCCTTCCCGAATTGGGAGCCAGGCATCAATCGGAGTGGCTTCTTCGCCAACTACAACGGTGGCAAGATGAGCGCCAGCCTCAATCTCAAGCACGCGGGTGCGATGGAAGTGGCCAGGCGTTTCATAGCTTGGGCCGATGTGTTTGCCGAGAGTTTCACAGCGGGCACGATAGAGCGGCTCGGTCTTGGTTACGAGGAGGTTAGCAAGGTTAATCCAGGGATTATCTACTTCAGCTCGACCAACCAAGGGCAAACCGGCACCTATTGCATGCAACCTGGCTTCGGCACGCAACTGGTGTCCTTGGCTGGCTTCACCCAGATCATAGGATGGCCTGACGGTGAGCCTTGCGGGACGTATGGGGCGTATACGGATTTCATCAGCCCCCGGTATGGCATTGCGCTGGTGGCGGCTGCGTTAGATCGTCGACGTAAGACAGGCGAGGGCATGCGAATCGACTTGTCTCCGCTTGAGTCGGGCCTTCAATTCCTTGCGCCTTTACTGCTCGACTTTACAGCGAATGGCCGTGTCGCAGGGCGTGTGGGCAATAGGTCCATCGCCGCCGCACCTCACAATGCCTATCCTTGCGCGGGCCAAGACCGTTGGTGCGTGATTGCGGCCATGAACGATCAGCATTGGCATGCCCTTCGCCGGGCCATGGGTGATCCGCAATGGGCAGCCTCCTCCACCTTCACGACATTGATAGGACGCAAACGAAACGAGGATCGTCTGGACGAGTTGATCGGTAGGTGGACGAGGGGCTTCGAGGCTCAAGCTCTGATGCACATGCTTCAGTCGGCGGGCGTGCCTGCGGGCGTGGTACAAACGAGTGAGGAGTTGTTTGCTGACGAGCAACTCAAGTTCCGCAGGCATTTCTCTTTCGAGACACACCCCGAAATAGGTGTTCACGCCTACGACAATTTCGCACCGCGCTTGTTAGGTACGCCGGGTAGCGTGACGGGGCCGGCACCTTGTCTGGGGGAGCATAATGACCTGGTTTACTCGGACATATTGGGCTATACGAAGAAGGAGATTACTCGACTAAGCGCCGAGGGGGTTCTTGATTAGGGGGTGTCCGCCATGGTTGGTGCACTTGACGATCTAAACGTGGTCGACCTGTCGCGCTTCGCGCCGGGCTTCTTTGTTTCACAGTATTTAGGAGACATGGGCGCAAACGTTATTAAGGTTGACGCTCCACCACCGAAGGGGCGCCGTGAAGGGTTCACGGATCGGCCTCTCGAATACAAGGATGTGAAAGACGCCCGCGGCGCGGCCCTGAACACTCTGGAGCGCAACAAACGTCGTATCACCCTTAACTTAAAGGACAAAGACGCCCGTGGAGTCTTTTACCGGTTAGTTGAGCGCGCTGACGTTGTGCTTGAGGGCAACCGGCCTGGGGTGGCTGAGCGGCTAGGCATTGACTACGAAACGTGTCGTAAGTTTAACGAACGTATTGTCTATTGCTCATTGACCGGGTATGGCCAAGATGGTCCCTATGGGCAGCGCGCCGGCCACGACATCAATTACATATCTGTAGGGGGAGCGCTTGGCATCACCGGCACCACCGACGGCGTGCCAGCAATCCCAGCCAACATCGTCGCTGATTACGCTGGGGGAGCCCAGTTCGCGATTATTGGCGTTCTCACCGCGCTACTTGCAAGAAGCAGGACGGGGACCGGCCAGTTCGTTGACATCTCGATGACTGATGGGGTCTTTTCGCTACTGACGCAAGTTGTTCAGCAGTACCTCAACGATGGGGTAGTTCCTCGCGCGGGCAAGATGCGGTTGAATGGGGCCGAGCCCCACTACTCTGCCTATCAAGCGAAGGACGGTCGGTGGATTGCCATCGGGGCAAATGAGCCGTGGTTCTACAATAATTTATGTCAGTTAATAGGACGTGAGGACCTTGCTGAGCATCAGCATGACCTCGAACGCAAGGAAGAGGTCCGGCAAGCCTTCGAGCAAGCGTTCAGGGACAGAACGGCCCAGGAGTGGCACGAACTCCTCGCTGATGAGGACACGTGTGTAACCAAGATCCTCGACTTTGACGAAGTTGTGAATGACCCACAGATTCGGCATCGAGAGATGGTGCTGGAGCTAGACCACCCCGAGCTTGGGCAGGTGCAGCAGGTTGGCTTCCCAGTGAAACTCTCAGATACTCCGGGTACAGTGCGGCGCTTTGCTGGGCTCACGGGAGCGAACACCGAAGAGATCCTCACCGAACTGGGGTACGGCTTGGAAGAGGTGGCGCGCCTTCGAAAACAAGGCGCTGCGACCTAGCTAGAATCTTGCCGCGATTGAACGCTCATACTCGGGGAAGTAGCGACTTATTGCGGGCAGGTCAAACTGTCGAAGGATAGCCTCTTTGGGTTCACGGTCGAGGAGGAATTCGAAAGAGGCTTTAACAAGGGCTTCGGGGATAGCTTTGCCACCAGTCAACTGGTTGTAGAGGTCGCGGCTAAAACCGACCGAATGCTTGGTGCTCGACCCGTCGTCGCTGGTTACGACGACGGCTGCCACCCAGCCTTCACCGGACTCAGTTGTATGTACGTTGATATGGTGCATTGACTAATCAGCCGATCCCCAGATGCTTGGGCAGACCCTTCATCTTTCCGGAAGACATCTTCTTCATCATCTTGCGGACCTGCTGAAACTGACTCAACAACCGATTGACGTCTGTAGGGGTCGTACCACTGCCCGTGGCGATGCGCTTACGGCGGCTCCCGCCTATGATTTCGGGTTTGCTCCGTTCTTTTGGAGTCATTGACTGGATCATCGCTTCGACACGGATAAAGTTCTCTTCATCCATCGCGTTTTTGGGCATCTTGCTACCGAGGAACTTGCCACCGGGAAGCATCTCTAGGATCTGACTCATCGAACCAATCTTCTTCATTTGTTGGAGCTGGTCCAGGAAGTCTTCAAGATTGAAGCTGGCACGGCGAATCTTCTGTTCGAAATCTTTAGCCTTGTCTATATCGACCGTGTCTTCTGCTTTCTCTATTAGGGTTGCCATGTCGCCCATACCCAGGATCCGAGAGGCAAGTCGGTCAGGGTGGTAGAGCTCGAACGCGTCTGTCTTTTCTCCGCTTGCGATGAACTTGATTGGGAGTCCTGTGACGGAGTTGATCGAGAGAGCAGCACCCCCGCGGGCATCTCCATCGAGCTTGGTGAGAACGAGCCCGGTCATCGCAAGGCGATCGTTGAAGCCCTGTGCGATGTGCACGGCTTCCTGTCCTGCCATGGCGTCAAGGACTAAAAGTAACTCCGTTGGATTCAGCTTCCGCTTGATGACGGAAAGCTCGTCCATCATCTCGTCATCGATCTGCAGGCGCCCAGCTGTGTCAAGAATTAACCAGTTTGCGTTCAGTTTCCGAGAGCGCTTCAGTGCGTTTTCACAAACGGATAGGGCATTACTTGAATTACCCTCTTCGTAGACTGTCACGTCGATCTGTTTGCCCAAGGCGATGAGCTGATCGACTGCTGCTGGTCTCTTGACGTCGGCGGCTACTAGCAGGGGCCGATCCCCTTGTTTCTTGAGATATGCGGCCAGCTTGGCAGAGGTACTGGTTTTCCCAGAGCCTTGAAGGCCTGCCATCATCACAATGGTTGGCGGCGCACTTGCGGCGGCGAGGTTTTTTTGGGCGCCGCCAAGGATGTGGACGAGTTCATCGCGGACGATCTCAACGACTGCCTGAGCTGGTGTCATGCTGTCGAGGACAGCTGGTTCGAGGGCTCGAGTTTTCACCTTCGCGATGAACTCGCGAGCAACCTTAAAGTTGACGTCAGCTTCTAGCAGCGCGACGCGTACATCACGCAGCCCATCATCAATTTCTTGCTCACCGAGCCGACCACGGCGACCGAGCTTCTGGAAGACTGCTCCGAGCTTGTCTGAAAGTGATTCGAACATCGTGGCATTCTATTCTAACGTTTGGAGCAGCGGGACGTTTGGCAACAGATGTTATCAAGTTGACCTGTCAAGGGAGCGTGATAGAATCGGCGAGCTCCCGCCCGCGAGGCTGCGATGATCCCGATCAAGCTCCGTCTACGGAACTTCATGTGCTATCGGGATGCCGTCCCCGAGTTGCACCTGGAAGGTCTCCATATTGCCTGCCTCTGCGGCCCTAACGGCTCAGGGAAATCGGCCCTTCTTGATTCGATTACGTGGGCGCTTTGGGGCAAGTCTCGGACTCGGACCTCCGACGATCTCATTGCTGTGGGATGTGATGAGATGGAGGTGGAGCTCGATTTCCTTGTACAGAGCACGACTTACCGAGTGCTTCGTAAACGCGAACGTGGTACTGGCCGCAGGCCTGGCAAAACTCTTCTGGAATTCCTTGTTTCGTCCGGAGAAACGTTTGAGCCGCTCACCCTGGGCAAACAAGGTGAAACACAAGCCCAGATTGTCGAGACGTTGCGGATGGACTACGAAACCTTTATTAATAGCGCCTTTCTTGTGCAAGGGCGTGCCGATGAGTTCACCTTGAAGTCTGCGGACAAGCGCAAAGAGGTGCTGTCCGAGATTCTTAACCTGACGTACTACGATGCCATTGCGGAGCGTGCCCGCGAGCAATCGCGCCAGCGCCAGACTGAGACGGAGTCCTACAGTCAGACGCTGCAAGACCTTGATGTCGAATTGGCGCAACGAGACGAGCACGAAAAGCGAGCGGAAGAGGCAAAGTCAGCCCTGATGTCTGTCGAGGGGGAGAGACAGAAGTTGGATGAGGATCTACAGCGGCTCAAGGGCCGGAGGGTAATGCTGCAGGACAAGCAGCGGAGACTTGAAGAAACCAAGGCACGCATGAAAACACTCACGCGGGAACTGGGGGAGCTCCAACAGACACATGCGGCTGCCGTGGTAGAGCGCACCGTCTATGAAAACAAGATGGCTGAGCGTATTGAGGTCGAAGCTGGTTTCCAGAAGCTAAAGGACGTTGTGCGTGAGAAAGATCATCTCGAAGGGCAGGAACGCATTCACCTCAATTTGGCTCGTGAGAAGGCGGAGCAGGAAGGCGCCCTCGCCAAGGCCCGTTCGGAGGCTAGTGCAGAGCTCCGACTGATGAAGGCCAAGCTTACGGAGCTCGAGGAGCGTGCTAGCGAGCTGGACCCGGCTCGTGCCGGCCTCGTTCGGACTGAGCAGCGCTTGGCGGATCTCGCAGGATTAAAGCAGTCACTTGAAGCTGCCAGGCAGCGCATCGAAGAATCAGCGCGCACCGCAGGTCAATTGGCAGCTCAGAATAAACAGCTCCGTGCGGAGATGGAAGGCGTTAAGACGAAGATGGAGCAACTCCGCGTTGGGGGTGGCGTTTGTTCGCTCTGCGGCACAAAACTTAGCGAGGATCGTTGCGATGGCGTGTTGGACGCATACAAGTCCGAAGGTACAGAAAAAGGTAACGCGTTTCGGGAGAACCAGGCACGCGCCGCGGCTCTCCAGAAAGAGGAGGCGGCCAGGAGGTCTGAGGCCGAAACTCTTGAGGCGCGGTTGAGGAGCGAGGAGCCTGCTCTCCAAGCGGAAATTGTTACGTTCAAGCGCATGATGGACGAAGCCGGGAAGTCATCCGAGCAGCTAGCAGAGCATCGAGTTCGCGTGGAGCAGCACGAGCAACGTCTACATAGCGGGATCGGGATTGAGGAGGAGAAGGCGTTGGAACGGATTGTTAAGCGGATTGCTGAACTCGCCTACAGCGAAGAGGCCCGCCAGGCCGTTAAGGAGGCATTTGAATCGCTACGGCTTATGGAGGGCAAGCACCAGGCCCTCCGTGAGGCGGAGAGACTATTGCCAGGAGTTGTGGACCGGCTTAGACAAGCGGAGGCCTCAATAACAGTTAGAGAAACAGACCTGACGAAGTTGCGAGAGGAAGAGAAGGAGTTCGCGCTTGAGCTAGCTGAGATGCCGGAGATGGCGGCGGGTTTAGAAAAGGCTGAGAAGGCATCGGCTGACGCTAGCGCCGATCAAGAGCGCCTGACACGAGAGTTGGGGGCTGCCGAGGCTCAACTTCTGCGCCTCGACGAACTCGCTCTGCGGCGAGCCGAGCGGAGCAAGGCCTTCGCCACTGCTTCCGATGAGAAGGGGGTTTTCGATGAGTTGGCCTTGGCCTTTGGGCGAAAGGGGGTCCAGGCACTCATTATCGAAACGGCGATACCTGAGATCGAAGAGGAGGCGAACCGCCTGCTTGCGCGGATGACCGATAACCGCATGCATCTTACTCTTGAGACTCAGACAGGGTACCGCAGCCGGGAAGGTGTCCAGGAAACACTTGATATTCGCATTGCGGATGAACTTGGCACTCGGGGCTACGAACTATTCAGTGGAGGTGAGGCTTTCAGGATCAACCTGGCGCTTCGTATCGCGCTGTCGAAAATGCTCGCGCGTAGAGCAGGTGCTCCGTTGCCCACCCTGTTTATTGATGAGGGGTTTGGAACGCAGGATCCCGCTGGCCGTGATCGTATAGTCGACGCTCTTAACGCGATCCGCGACGACTTCGAGCGGATCATAGTCATCACCCACATCGATGAGCTGAAGGAGCAGTTCCCGGCGAGGATCCAGGTGGACAAGGGACCCGCCGGTTCGACGTTCTCATTGAGCTGATCGAGTGTCGAGATACCGTACTTGCCATGTCTAATTCTCAGACGGCACAACTGGATCGAGCTTGTCTCCGTGCAGGCTCTGCAGAATTAGGCCTAGCATTAATGGATGAGGCGGTGGTTGGGCTAGAGGAATACGGAATGCTACTCCGCGTCTGGAACCAACGTATGAATTTGGTATCCAAGGCCAGCCTTGCACACTTCGAAACACGACACGTCTTGGACTCGTTGACGTTGGTAGCTGCCGTCGATGCGCCTATATCGGGGCCAGTAATCGATGTTGGATCAGGCGCAGGTCTACCCGGGCTTCCCCTAAAGATTGTTTTTCCGGAGATCGACCTGACATTGGTGGAGGCGACTGCTAAGAAGGCACGATTTCTAGAAAAAGCCATAGAGCAACTGCGGCTCGATTCTGCCAGGGCTGTCGCCGAGCGAGCCGAGATCCTGGCGCGTGACCCAGAGTATAGAGAAAGGTTCCAGGTAGTGTTGGCGAGAGCGATTGCTCCGCTCCCGGCGCTTGTTGAATTAACACTTCCTTTTTGTCGGCAGAGCGGAGTTGTCGTGGCATACAAGAGTCGAGGCGTCGAAGGTGAAGTTGAAGAGGCAGGGGCAGCCATTAAGATGCTTGGTGGCGCTCCGCCCCGACTTATTGAAGTGCCTGCCAGTGTCACCGGCGATCCTCGTGTACTCGTCGTGATTGAGAAACAGGAGCACACGCCTGAGAAGTACCCCCGCCGCCCTGGCATGCCTACGAAGCAACCCTTGGGGGTGTAGTCAGCTGCGTTCGCATGTCCACAACTGGGCTCGACCGGAATCTATGAGATCGGCCCGTAGGGCTTCAGAGGGGCCTCCGCCGCGGGTCCAGGGATAGCGGGGATCGGTGCTAGTAAGAAGGTGAGATGAGGTCGGCGATTTTACTGACGATTCGGTTGGGCTGAACGGGCGTGTCACTAGGTCGGCCGCGTTGGTCCCAATCGACCCAAACGGTCGAGATCCCTAAGGCCATTGCCGGCGCGATGTCGTTCACGAGGTCGTTACCAATCATCCAAGTCTCATCTGGCATCGAACCGAGTACGTTTAAGGCTTGTTGGAAGGGTGCAGGATCGGGCTTCCCAACTCCGAACTCGCCCTCCACCACGATGATTTGGAAGTAACGTTCGAGGTCGAAACGCCGGATCTTGGCACGTTGGATAGGTCCTGCCCCGTTGGTCACCATCCCAAGCAGAGAGTTCCCTGCAGCAATCCGCTTGATTGTTTCTAG
>CAZUGG010000148.1:0-24425 GCA_964619905.1 uncultured Dehalococcoidia bacterium | reverse complement strand
GTTCATTGGCAGCCCGCACCACCTCCAGCATCTTTGCGACGGGAAGAGGAGCATCGATTTGGAGACCTAGACGTGCCACCATTAGAAAACCGCAATCGGGTTCAGCGGGGAACCCGTACCACCAACTACATTGAGCGGAGTCGCTGTGAACATAAACTCGTAGCGGCCCTCTTCTTCACATGCCTGCGCCAGCGGTTCAAGCAGGCAACTGTCGACTAGCACTATACCGAAACGGAAAAGCGCGGTGTGTGGAGTATTGTCACGATTCCCGTACTCATTAGGGAAGGCGTCGTGCATGTCCCAAGCAAGAACGGCGATATCCCTCTCTCTAAGAAACTTATTGCAGGAGGCGCCTAGGCCCGGTCTGCTCCCCTCAGTCCGATAAGGTCCAGCTGCGCCTCGACCAGAATAGACCACAACCGCATCACCAGGACCAACATCTACTCCCAACTGCGCTACAATCTCTTCCAGTTCCCAATACAGCACCGGATTATCAGGTGTAACACATGGAACCCCTCGGTACTTGGGGACGTTGAGGAAGACGCCCCGTGTCATGATCCCTTCTTTCCACAGCTCGATCCCTCCGGACGTCGCGCCACTTGTTGTGATCATCTTCTCGGGATCAGCACCATCCCAACCCCCATCTTGGTCCCAGAGATGGCATAAAGCATCGACGTGAGTTGTTGAGACGGTGTGGTAATCAGTGCCGTAGAAATCACAGGCCTCACCGCGAAGACCCCGGTCGATGGTATAAGTGTAGTGCAGAGCGGGACGCTCGTTGTCTGGTCCGGCCTTAGTGGGAAAGACCTGGCTTAAAGAAACTTGGCGCCCTTTCTTCACTAGGCTGGCTGCCTGAACAACCTTTTCCGGTGTGATGAGGTTGACGGTCCCCTTAGCACTATCTTCGCCCCACCGACCCCAATTCCGGCGCTTCGTCATGATCTCCTCGAGTTCCTCAAGGGTCGGCAGTCTGGGATCTGGCATCTGGCTCTCCTTCTTGATCAATCGCTAGTGAGCAGTTCTGGGCCATTGGACCGAACGAGAAGCTGGTCACCCCAGATTCCACAGGCTCCAATATCGGACCGGATGAGCAACGGGTGCATAACCATATAGGCACCCTCGGGAATCACGGTCGTGTCATTGTCGGTGATGCTAAAACCCTCTCCGATTGTCATCCCCAGTCCGTGCCCGAAACGAACGCCCGAGTAATCAAAACCATATTCCTGGGCCACAGCCAACCCAGCTGCATACAACTCCTTGGGCCTTACGCCGGGTTTCACCAGGTTCAGCATCTTGTCGTGCGCGGCCTTAGCTGCATCCCGGATCTGCAACTTCTCGTCACTAGGATTGCCGACCGGCGCCGTACGGCATACCTGCCCGTAGTAGCCCTTGTATCGGGCGTTTACCTCAAGCGCGACGATGTCCCCATCCTGGAACACGATGTCATCTCTTTGACGGCCCCACACCCAGGGCTCACCAGCGCTCATGTACAGCCCAACGGTTTCTGCGCCAGCCATTCGCGCTGCGTGCTCGCAAAGGGCCACCGCCTCAGCCTGACGGCAGCCTGGCTCGGCTGCCTCAAGGAACGCATCCATACCTACCTTGGAGAGCCGGGCTGCCTCTCGAATGTACCGTTCTTCGACGGGTGACCGAGCCAAGGCAGCATTATGCACCAAGCCGGTCACATCCTTTAACTCGGTGCCAGAGAGCGCTTCCTGAATCCTCCCAATCGTTGTGTACGGAAGAAACCTCATCCCATCAATACCCAGGGTCCCCTTGGAAAATCCTGCGTCCCTGAGAATTCGGACAATAGCCTCGTCCCAATCACGAGTTGAGCCTGTTCCGCTATTGGCCGCCACTTTGACCTTGGGACAATATCGATGCGCCAACTTAATCTGACAGTCCTCAAAACCAGCACCTATGAGAAGAGTGGGCGCTTCTTTGAACGGGTCCACAAAGAGCGACAAGAGGGCTGAATCAATCGCGTTGAAATAGTTCGTCAAGTATCGAACTGTGCCTCCGTCTGTGATGCTGTCCGAGTCCACAACGACTAGTGCATCGAGCCCACGCCCGCGCCCTATCTCTCGAACGTTATCAAGCCGCCGCGACAGCTCTTCGGAATCGAATGTTGCTAAGTAGGCTTCCGTCATAGCGAAACTGAACCTTTGGGGACAGTCACCCGAGCCAATCTATTCCTTTGTTCAGACGTGTCTCGAGCTCTTTCCCCATCGACAGGTTGAGCACCTTGTGACCGCCTTCGCCATGCTGGATACCAATCGCATCCCGAACCAGTTTTTCGATCCTCATTCCTCTAATGACGCCGTAGCCACCAAAGAGGTCTAAGGAGTGGAGCGCGATCTTAAGCGCCGCTTCTGCACAGAAAACACGATTGGCCTTGAGCAGGTTGCGATCGATCTCTTGCCCATGACTCACCATCCATGCTGCTCTCCAAATAAGGCTCCTCGCGGCTTGGAGTGTCGTGTACATTTCGGCTAGGGAGTGAGCCACGGCCTGATGCTGGATGATGTTCTTGCCACCCTGACGTCGTTCGTTCGCGTAGTTAACACCTGCATCTAGATCAGCCCTCGCCAAAGCAACGAGATGGGCTGGTACCTCGACGTTGCCAGCCGCTTGGTATCGGGCCAGTTCGGGGGGCAGGTAGGCTTCTCGCCCCCCTAGTAGGTTCTCCACTGGCACCTTGGCATCATCGAAGAACAATTCAGCTTGGTGGTAGGCACGCCAACCTATCTTGTCGTGAACAGTCCCCACACGCACGCCTGGCGTTCCTTTCTCAACGATGAGATAACTCACACCTTCAGAAGCCCGCACGTCGGGATTTGTTCGTACTCTGGGAATCCAGATGGACGCGTTGTCTACATGCGAGCCCCACTGTTTCGTGCCATTGACCACATAGTGGTCGCCGTCACGAATCGCCGTGGTCATTATCCCTTCGCCAGCTGGGGCATCGTAGTAGCCCATGACGTCGGCTCCAACGTTTGGCTCGGTCACGGGAAAAGATAGGAGAAACGTATCTTCATCGCGGGAACGTGGAAGGTACCGTTGCTTTTGTTCTTCCGTACCAGCCACGAAAAGCAACGGGGCGATCTTCCAATTCTGAGAGAAGATCTTGGAACAACTCACATCCTCGTATGCCAGTTCATCAATGACGTTCAGCTGTGTAAGAGCATCCGCTTCAATGCCGCCCCATTCGATGGGCAGGCTCAGCGTTCGAAGCCCAAGTTCAGACCCTTTCTTAACTAGTTCCCAAGGGAAGTTGTTGGGGACATCAGTCTGATCCATCTCCATCGCGACTGGACGAATCTCGTTGCGCGCAAAATCTCGCGCCACACGTTGGAGGGCCTTCTGTTCCTCTGTGAGATCGAATTCAAGCATAATGGGTTAACGGAAAATACAGCGGGCGGGCGAATTCTATCGGTGGGCCCGACAGGGTGTCAAACGAAGCCAACGGGGTTTGACCGCGTCACTCGCTTCTCTTACGATGCATCGCGTCCCTAAATTAGGCTCAGACACAGCGCGAGGCAAGCATGGTTAAAGGAAAGCTAGACGGCAAAGTCGCGATAGTGACCGGTGGTGGAGGTCATGTAGGGCGGGGTATTGTTCGAGCCTTCATCAAGGAAGGCGCCACCGTCGTCGTGGTTGACCGTTACCAAGAAGCGGCCGAACGCGCGATGGAGGACGTGAAACAGCTAGAGGGCGACGGCATACCCCTAACGGTCGACATCGCCAAAGAGGAAGAGGTCCAACGCATGGTCGACCAAACAATAGAGCGCTTCGGCCAACTGGACGTGCTAGTGAACGCTGCGCAGAGTTGGACGGGCGGCTCCAAGGCTCACCAAGGATCACCGGTAGAATCGATACCCGAGGAATGGTGGGACGAATCGTTCAATACTGGAGCCCGGGCCTCATGGTTCTGTTGCAAGGCCGCTTTTCCACATATGAAAGACCGCGGAGGCAAGATCATCAACTTTGCTTCGATCATGGGTATGGTTGGTTGGCCCGGGGCAGCCGACTACAACTCAAACAAAGAAGCAATCCGCGCGTTGACTCGGACAGCAGCTGTCGAATGGGGGAAACACGGCATCAATGTGAATACGATTTCCCCCTCAGCACTGACAGCCGCGAACGCCATCGTTGGGGACGGCCAAGACCCTGAGGAGTGGATTAAGGAAAGAGCAGCCCAACTTCCAATGCGCCGTGTCGGCGATCCCGAAAAGGACATCGGTCGCACAGCGGTCTTCCTTTGCAGCGAAGACGCCAACTACATTACGGGACAGACTTTCATGGTAGATGGCGGAGCCCACATGCTTTAGGGCCTCAATGAGCATCGAGGAGAACAAGGCGCTAGTTCGCCGACATTTCGAGGATCTGCTCAATGGGTGGAACCTGGACCTCGTCGACGAAATCTTCTCGCCTGACTATGTTCACCATCACCCCGACCGCGACAATCTCAAGCCCGGGATAACAGGGGTGAAGCAATTCCTTGCGCAAGCTGCCAACGCCTTTCCCGACAGCCACATCCTCATCGAGGATATCTGCGCTGAAGGAGACAAAGTCTGGGTGCGCACTAGCTCCCAAGCGACGCACCTAGGCGACTACTTGGGGCTTCCACCGACGGGCAAAGTGATACGAAAGCGGTCCATGGACATCTTCCGTATCCAAGATGGCAAGTTCGTGGAGCACTGGGACATTATGGACGAGCTCGGCACTTGGCTTCAGCTCGGGCTGGCGGAACCTAGAGAGTAATCTTTAGATCGATATGAGTTCCCGGTTCATCGGGGACAGATCGACAGCACCGTCTTTGGTCACCATGAATGTGTCTTCGAGTTGCATGCCACCAAAACCGATCTGCGCGTACGGAGTCTCGTAGTTGAAAACCATCCCCTCTTCCATTATGAAGTCTCCACGCGGGTACCAGCACCATTTCTCATACAACTCTAGCCCGATCACGTGCGACCAGGCCATCTGGTTCCCTAAACCATCAGTTTCCGTCTTTACGCGGAACTTTTTAATGTTGTCCAACGCAGTAGAGCAGAGATCTTTGGCAGAGACGCCAGGTTTAGCATTGCGGAATGCCTCGTTTCTCGCTTCCAAGATCGCATTGTAAATCTTGAGCTGGTAATCGTTGGGCTCCCCGATGACAAAGGAGCGGCCCAGGTCCGTCCAATAGCCTTCATAGATTCCCTCGAAATCAAAGCGCACCAGATCACCTGACCTCGGAACGTAGCCTTCGAAGTCCTTAGGATGCAACATGCAGAGCCCAAGCTTGCCAACACGGCTGATGCGGACACCAACCGTACGCATAATGTCGTGTTTGGCCAGATAGACATCATGCGCAATCAGTGCATCGTTCCAATCTGCGCCTTCCTTGACCGCGCGATTCACTTCAAGCATCCCAGCGAGATTGATCTCGTTGGCCTTTCGCATAATCTCTATTTCGGGGGGTGTTTTAACCACTCGGATATCCCTGAAGATCGGCTGGGCATCGACTATTTCGCCTTTGACGTAGCCGTTCTCTTTTAGGTAATCAATTGTGCGTGGGTCATCTACGCCAATCTTTGCGTGCTGATAACCTTTCTCGACGAGAGTTTCACCGAGCGCCTCAAGCCGATCCATCCAATTGTGCTGACTCCCCTCCGCGTAGTTCTCGAGGAATCGTTTTTCCCCAGGGTGGAGCTCATAGTCGGGCGGAATTTCGAAGGAGAGCTCCTTGCCAAACGTTCGCAACTCCGGCTTCCAATCGGGATCAAGCCCGTGCAATCCAAGCTCGTTATTGGGGATGAGCAAAACCGGCTTTTGATCATCGGCAGCAGGATATATCGCGTGGTTTCCTAAACCCCATAACCACGAATCGGAACCCCAACCCGCGATGTAGTGAAAATTAGGCTTGGTAGTTGCCACGAGGGCATCGAGGCCGTGATCTTCCATTTTTTGCTTGGCTCGGGGCTCGTTCATTAACGGCATATCTGACGTCCTTTACGGTCTTTTCGGAGCAACCTACAGCCTTACGTTAGCTTGCCCCAGTCGTGGCAGCCTATCAATGGCCCCGCACTGGGTCAAATCCTCTGGAAGAAGACACCGTCCGTGATATCATCGCCACGTCGGTGCCGGAGTCTAACCATAGCATGAGTATTTCCTTCCTTAACGGTCTACGTGTCCTTGATTGCACATCTCTTGTAGCTGGTCCCTTTTGCGGAAAGCTGCTGGCGGATGCAGGGGCAGATGTGATCAAGATCGAGTCTCCTAAAGGGGACATTAGCAGGCACAGGGGTCCTTTCCCCTCTGACCACCCAAATCCAGAAAAGAGCCTCCTCCATCACTACGTAAACGTCAACAAACGGGGAGTGACGCTCGATCTCGATCACGAAGCCGGGCGTGAGGCCTTTCGCCGATTGGTCAAAGCCAGCGACATGCTGATCGAGGACAAGTCGCCCGGGGACCTAGCAGCGATGGGCTTAAGTTACGAGGATCTGGAAAGGGTCAACCCAAACCTCATCATGATCTCGATGACGCCGTTTGGTCAGACAGGTCCTCACACCCACTGGAAAGCGTACAACCTCAACAGCATACACGCAGGTGGCGAAGGTTGGCTTATGCCACCTGGCCTCGCTCAGCGCACCTTCCCAGACCGCGAACCCTTGAAGACCGGCGCCTACGTTGGTGAGTACTACTGCGGAGTGACAGCTGCCTCAGCCGCGATGATCGCGATCTTTGGCCGCGCCGCCATGGGGCGAGGTCAGCATGTGGACATGTCAAAGCAAGAAGCGCACGCCACGCTCGCTCGCATAGCCATTGGGATGTGGGCACAGAGCGGCTTTGTAGAAACGCGAGCAACCCGCGATATCCCCTACGGAGGCTGTGTCCCATGCAAGGACGGCCACGCCGAAGTTCTATTCCATATCGCAGACAACCACTGGAAGGGGTTTGTCCGCATGATGGGCGATCCCGAGTGGGCTCACGATCCTAAGTTTGACAGCCAGCAGGGTCGTTCCGAGCACGGCGCTGAGGTCAATAAGCATCTTTTCGCTTGGGCTAAAACCCGGACAAAAAGGGAGATCTACGACGAGGGACTGAAGCATGGTTTCCCTTGCGGAATCTTCTACGCCCCGTCAGAAATAGCAGCCTCGGAGCACGAGCAGGCGCGCGGCTTTTTCGTTGAACTATCGGAGCAGACCCCAATCGACGGAATGACAAAGATCCCCGGTCTCCCATTCCAATTCTCTGATCATACTTACACTATAGAACGATTCGCCCCAGTCCTAGGCGAGCACACCACTGAAGTACTCCGTGACGTCGGCGGCTACACCACAGAAGAAATCTCGCTGTTACGCAATGTAGGAGCAGTCTAACCTTGGCTGCACCCGATCTTCCCCTCCGCGGCATCAGAATCGTCGACTTCACCTGGGCAGGCGTTGGACCGTATTGCACATTTCTCTGCTCAATCATGGGCGCAGAGGTGATAAAACCCGAGACAGCATCTCACCCAACAATCTTCCGTGGGGTCCGCCCATCTGGCGATTCTGAACAAGCGGAAGCAGGCACACGATGGTTTTCGCTAGACGAGCTTTACGTGAACAAAAAAGGAGTCCGGCTCAATCTCAAACACCCCGAGGGTATTGCCCTCGCCAAGCGGGTTATTTCGGTCTCCGACGCAGTAGCAGAAAACTTTCAGTCTGGCGTCTTCGAGAGACTTGGGTTCGAATACAGTGAGCTAAAAAAAATAAACCCCGCGCTCGTACTACTGTCAGCCTCTGCCCATGGAGCGACCGGGCCCGAGCGTCACGGCAAAGGTTTAGCACAAGCATTTTCAGCCTTGGGAGGCCCCGGCTATCTCACTGGATATCAGGATGGGCCTCCAGTCGAACTGCGACTGCCCGTCGACCTAATTGCTGGAACATCAGCCTCTTTTGCGCTGCTTTCCGCTATCTGGAACGCCCGTCAGACCGGACGTGGATGCCATATTGATGCGGCAAGCCGTGAAGTAATGACGACCTTCATCGGAGAAACAGTTCTCGACGCAATCGTCAACAAGCGTGACCAGCATCGTATGGGCAACCAGGACCCGTTCATGGCGCCCCACGGAGTCTACCCGTGCGCCGGCAACGACCAGTGGCTCTCTATCGCGGTAGGAACAGACCAAGAGTGGCGGGCGCTCTGCCAAGCAATAGATGAGCCCCAATTCCTCACCGATCCTAGATTCGCAACCGAGGAGTCACGCCACAAGAACCAAAAAGCACTCGATACCATAATCGCCAACTTTACTCGAACTCGGGACAAGATCGAGGCTATGGAAGAGTTGCAAGAAGCAGGCGTTCCCGCCACAGCTTCCTATTCCGCCGCGGACCTACTAGCGGATCCCCACCTTCACGACCGCGGTGTCTTCGAGAGTACCGAGGACGTCGCGGGTAACCCTTTGATCATGATGGGGGCCCCTTGGAAGTTCAGTCATACACCCGGTCAGATCGAGAGACGGCCACCAAAGACGGGCGAGGATGACGAATACGTCTATGGAGAGTTGCTAGGCATAGCCACTAAAGAGCTGCGCGGCCTAAAAGAACGAGGCGTTATCGAATAGTCAGCCGAGGTCGATCTGGGGCGGGAGCACAACAGGTCCTTTCCCCCTAGAGGGCAGTAGAACTATTGCCTTGCCGGTAGCCGTAACCTCTCCACGCTGATCTTCCGCCTGGACTTCGATTTCAACCTCGTGCTGACCATGGGTGACGGACTTCCCAACAACCGTCCCCTTCGTCCATATAGTGTCTCCCGTGTAGACGAAGCGACGCACCTGACAGTCCAACAGAAGCATCCATCCTGCGTCTCCCATCCAGTCGGTCAGGATCTGAGCAAGCCAAGCTATCCGTTGCCCTCCGTAGTCGTAGGCATGAGGGTTACCAGTACGCCGCGCAAGATCGTCGTCCCAGTGGACAGCCTCGATTGTGTCCGGAATACCGTGCGCGTTTAGCATATATGCACGAGGATGAGCCTTCCGCCACTGGTAGGCGAGGCGATGAGAACCAGGGAACTGCATAGCCAGGCCCCAGCCCATGTTCCAATTCATGATGTCGGTGACCGTGATCGGGCCTTTGACTTGTCCAGGCAAGTCATTTCCCACCTCGACATCCTCCCAGTAGAGGACTTCGGCGCCACGACGGAACTCTTTCTCGTACGCCTCGTCGATACGCTCGATCTCCTCTGGCGTGTATTGGTGACGCTCGTAGGAAGCATATTTTTGTCGATCGCCCCACTTCTTTTGCCGACCACCGCGGATATTTATCTGGTCTGAAACGACAACCAACTCATCGCGTTGATTCCTGTATTCACGCCGCGAGATCTCGAGAACCGTGCGGCCTGCGAAAGAGCTCTCCTTCTCCACAAGGTCTTTTAGGAATCGTCGCTCAGAAATACGATCGCCGGCCTTCATTGGTCTCACCCAACGAATCACATCACCTGCGTACCAGGAATGAATTCCGCTGAGAGGGTCACGGGCCAAAGCCCGTTCGTCATCAGTCCACTCAGTTTTTGAAGGGACCCCGGTGCTTCGGAAGAACATTGGCGGCGCGATCACGGTTTCCCATCGTGTCCCTTTGGCATAAGTTGGGTCGCAGTAAATCGGATTATCGTCACCACCACCATGTGCGAAGTGCCTGACTGCATCCTCTGTCACATGCTCGTGAAAAGGAGGATGACTCTTAAGCGACGCGCCGATGTGACTACGTGCTCGTTCGAGCAGATCTTCTGTAATAACGCGCTCTTCGTGAGAATCCATGACCACAAGGTTACGGCAGATAGCCGGTCTTCCGCCAGTAACTCACCACCTCATCCCGAAAGGTCTCAGGGTACCTAGCGTATAGTTCGCCATGGGGCAGGTCTAGGACCCGCTCCTCTCCGTGGGGAGTAAGCGCAGCAGACTCGTCATTCTTGCTACGAAGGAAATCGCCCTCCGTGACCAAAAAAAGAGTCGGGCATCGCACCTTGGGAAGTAACTCGTAGAGATCGAACGTGAATATCGCTTTGAACGCCCAGTCAAAGTGGCTGCCGGTTTGGATGAAGGCCCGGGTGCCGACATCATAGTACTCTTCCGATGCATCAGGTCCCAAAAAACGCGCAATGTACTTCCAGGCTGCCCCGAGGTGGGAACCATCCTTATCGAAACGATAACCAAGATCGGTCCGGTCGATCATAGCGTCACCCTGTTCTCTCGTGAACAGCGGCGAACCCATCGCTACGACACTCTCTACTCGGTCGGGCCATTCGACTGCGACCTGCAGGGCAACTGCGGCCCCGGTGTGCCCACCAACCATCGCAACCCGCTCTAGGCCAAGTGCCTCAAAAATGAGTCCAATACGGTGCGCGTACTCGGGAATCGAGAGCGGCGCCTCGGGATGAGGTGACGACCCATAGCCGGGGAGATCAGGCGCTATTGCGCGAACGTAGGGGGCAAGGTGTGGGAGTGCAGTCTCATACGTCGCGCCGGACAAGGGGGTTTCGTGGAGTAAGACCACCGGAGGGCCTGAACCGGCTTCTCGGTAGTGGATCTGCCCCTCTGGCGTGTCGGCGTAGCCGTAGTGAATGACCTTCGTCATTAAGGTCTCTACTTCGGCGCTGCTACCGAGAGATTGCTTCCTGGCTGAGCTCCACCGGTAAGCCGGACCGCCTGGCCGGTCACGTAAGAAGCCCCCTCGCTTGCAAGAAACAAGGCCAGTGCAGCCACCTCCTGAGGTGTACCTAGGCGACCCAGGGGTGTCATACCCTTGGCTTCTATCTCAAGGTCGGGATTCCTTTTCATCGCAGCGTCGACCGTTTGCGTACGTATGAGATAGGGAATAATTGCATTCACCCTTACTTCTGGCGCAAGCTCGGCAGCAAACGTCTTCGTCAGACTGATCACACCAGCCTTCGCCGCGGCATAGTGCGCATAGGCTGGTGATGGGCCAATTCCTGCAATCGCGGCAAGATTGACAATGGCACCCGATCCAGTGGCAGCCATATGGGATCCGATCACACGACAACCTAGAAACGTGGTCTTCAAGTTCTCTTGGAGAGAAGCCCTCCAACGCTCTGGGGTGAGCTCCAAGAGAGGCGTTGGGATGGTACCACCCCCAACGTTGTTGACCATTATGTCAACCTTTCCAAACTCAGTGGCTACACGAGCCAGTAAGGTTTTGACATCAGACTCGTTGCGCATTTCCGTGGCCAGAGGTAGCACCTTTACGCCAAGGGACGACAACCCATCAGCAACCTCTTGCAGTTGAGATTCGCTTTGATCAGGATGATCCACGTTGATACCAGCGAGCACGACGTTCGCACCCGCCTCCGCAAAGCCAGTCGCAATCCCTCGGCCAATGCCCTGGCCAGCTCCAGTCACAATAGCCGTTTTACCCGTGAGTTTAAAAAGGTCGAGAACACCCAACGTAAACAATCTCCTACACAATCATCTCAGGTTTACCGGTAACCAAGGCGCCCCCGGTGATGTTGATCGTGTGTCCTGTGATATAAGACGAGGCCCCACTCGCAAGGAAGACCGCCAAAGAAGCAATTTCTTGCGGCCGGGCGCTACGCCCCAAAGGGATGGTGGCAACAGCAAGTCGCTTCTTCTCAGGGTACTCTTCCCAACGTAGGGCCATCCGGTAAGTAAGCCCACAGGTTGGCGCGATAGCATTTACTCGGACACCATGCGGCCCAAGTTCTTTAGCGGCAGTCTCTGTGAGGTTAATTACTCCTGCTTTCCCTGCCCCATAAGCCGCCCTGTGCAGCGACGGGAGCCTGCCGTCCATCGAGGAAATGTTGACGATGGTTCCAGAACCTCTTTCGGCCATGTGCGCGCCCGCGAACCGGCATCCCATGAAGGTTGTAGTGAGGTTTTGTTCTATACCCAAATCCCACGTCTCTTCACTGAGATCTATTGAGGGTTCAAGTCCGGTCCCACCCACGTTATTCACCATGATGTCGATTTTCCCGAAAACTTCGGTTACCTTCTGAATCATAGCCTGCACTTCACCCGCGTCTCGCATGTCCACCACGACAGGCAATGCGCGAACACCAAGCTTTTCCAGACCTGCCGCGACTTCGGCCAATTCCCCGTCGCTAGCCGAACGATCCTCAATCTTGATACCGGCGAGAACTACGTCGGCGCCCGCTTCGGCCATGGCGGTCGCAATCGCTCTTCCTATCCCCTGGCCAGGGCCTGACACAACAGCCACACAACCCTTAAGTGAAAATAGATCAAGAATCGACATCATTGCCTCATGTACTGCTAATTACTATCTCGAAGTCTCGGATCAAACTCGTCGCGCAGTGCGTCGCCGAGCAAGTTGAAGGCTAACACCGTTAGCGTGATAGCCAGGCCTGGGAACAACGCAATCCACGGAGAAACCATCATGTACTGGCGACCCGCCCCAGAGAGCATCTGCCCCCACGAGGGTTCGTCTGGGCCCAAACCGAGAAAGGACAGCATCGCCTCGGCGATGATGGACTGCCCAAGGTTAATCGTAATTAGCACCAGAATAGGCGCAGTAATGTTTGGAAGTATGTGCCTAAACGCCACCCGCATCCCATTAGCACCCAGCGCATGCGCAGCATCAACGTACATATTCTGCTTAGCGGTTAGCACCTCATTCCGCACCACTCTGGCTGCGATGGGGGTGAGTACAAAGCCAAGGGCCAAGATGACGTTTTGCAGACCCGAACCAAGGGCTGTGACTACAACCATCGCCATCAAGAGCATAGGTATCGACATGATCGCGTCCATCACTCGCTGAACCACAGTGTCAAACCAGCCCCCGATGTAACCGCATGCGAGGCCCCATAATGCTCCATGGATAATGCCCACACCCACGGCTCCAATACCTACCAAAAGGGAAAGGCGTGTTCCATACAGAACGCGGCTAAAAGTATCCCGACCCATGTCGTCCGTTCCAAAAATATGCGCCGAGGTCGGTCCCTGAAGACGATCCTTAGGGACCGGTTCCATGAAGTCGTAGGGCGCGATGAAAGCGGCGGTAATCGCGATAAACACCACCGCCAAGATGACCACACCACCGAACACGCCTAGCGGTCGCCGCTTTGCGAAGTTCACAGACGAGGTAGCCAAGTCTGCAACCCGTTTCGAGAACGGCGGTTTTGCCAGTGCTTCTTCTATGGTATTGGTCATCGAGAGTATTCGTTTAGGTAAGCCGGACTCGTGGGTCGAGCCAAGCGACAATCAAGTCTATTGCGAGATTCAGCACCACAATGGCTCCTGCGAAGAAGATGACCACTCCTTGGAGCGTCGTGTAGTCCCTGGCCTGGATAGAGCCGATGACGAGTCGGCCCAATCCCGGGATTGTGAAGATTTGCTCGATCACTATGGCCGCGGTAATCAGGTTGGCAAAGATAAGACCGCCCACTGTGACCGTTGATCCCATCGCATTCTTCATCGCATGAATAAAGATAACCGACCATTCGGAGAGACCCTTGGCGCGAGCTGTACGTATGTAGTCTTGCCTCAGAACTTCTAACAGGGCAGACCGAATGAAGCGCGCAAGTATGCCAGCCGAGATAGATCCCGCAACGGCAGCAGCAGGAAGCACTTGTTGCAGATTAGTCAAGGGGTCGTCGAACAACCCTTCATAGGGGAACGGCGCCCCATACTGCCACAGATTCGCTGGGTATACGACGATCAGTGTCGCAAGCCAGAAATTGGGCACGGCAAGCGCGATGATAGCAAAGACACGTGTCACGTAATCAATGATTGTCCCCTGCCAAATCGCAGAGATTACACCGGCCGGTACGGCGATTATGAGAGCAAAAAGGATCGCAAAGCCTGAGACTTCCAGAGTGGTAGGAGCCCGACGGAGGATTTCGTTCAGGACAGGTTTACCATCACCCATCGACCGGCCCAAATCTCCTTGCATGTACCTGCCAAGAGTGACGAAGTACTGCTTCGCGGCCGGTTCGTCTATGCCCAGGTCTTCCCTGATTGCCAGTTGAACCGCCTGATCCCTCGCGGAAGGCGACTCAAGCAGCAAGAAGTCAGCGTAATCCCCTGGTATAAGACGAATGAACCAGAAAACAATCGTGAATACGATGAAGGCAACCGGAATATAAAGGAGGAGCCTTCTGACGACATACGCCATCGGGCTCCTCCTCTAAGTTCCTTACGTCTGAGTCTACGCTAGTTCGGGTTGTTTAATTCTCGAACCAGACCAACTCGTGATCTCGTACGTACGTTTCGATCGGCTGTCCTCTGTACCGTCCGGCTTCGCCCCATCTCACGTTGCCCTGTGCGGCCCAATGGGTGTTCGAATCCATGATTCGCTGATGCGACAGCAGTTCGGTAAGAATCCGCTCTTGTATCTCTTTCGCCTTGCTCTGCTGTGAAGCCGTGTCAGTGGTGGTCATCAGATCATCGATGGCCGCATCCAACGCAGCGTCTTTCATCCCAGAGGCGCTCTTCGCACCCCCCGAATGGTAGTTGTTCTTCAGCCAGGCGAGAGGGTTGTTCTGCCCGTCAAAACCCCAAGCTGTGTGCTTGTAGTTGACCCCTCTGGAATGCGCTATGAACGCCCCAAAGTCAGGCTCAACGTTATGCACTACCTTGAAGCCAATCGCTTCCATCTCAGTCAGGAAGAGTTCCACCTGAGAGGAGTAATCGCGCTGGAATTCTACTGAGTCAACGTGCAACTCAGCGCCTGCATAGCCAGCTTCTGCCAATAGAGCTTTGGCTTCTTCGACATCGTACCGATAGTAGTACTTGTCTTGAGCAAGCTCGTCAGGAGTCAGCGCCCAGGCCGACCCATGCTGTCCAGAGATGGGTCCGGCCCATGAGCCATCGCCACCGAAGGCTACTTGAATGTGATCATCAATGTTTATACCCAATGCAATGGCTTTACGAACCTTGTCGTTCGCCATCATCGGGTCGTTGAAGTTGAAGAACACAACGTACGAACTCTGCCACAGGAAAGTTTGGGTCTGGATGTCAGACACAGCACCCTTGACCTGCTTGACTTCATCCGTGAAAACGTACTCCAGGTAACTGAGATTGCCGGAGATGAGCGCCGCCGTCCTTGCAGCACGATCGGGGATAATCAAGCTAGCCGTAGCATCAGCATACGGAAGCTGGATGCCATTCGCATCCGACTTGAAGTAGTCGGGGTTCCTGTCAAGGAAGAGACCAACATCCTTCTCCCATCGATCGAGCACAAAGGCTCCCGTTCCAATGATCACATTCTCTGGATCCGGATTTTCAGGAGCCATGATGTAGGCTTCACGGCCCGCCATCATGAATGGCATCAGGACGTCAACAGCGCTCATATTTATGACAAACGTGCTGTCGTCCAGAGCCTCGTAGGACTTCACATTAGAGTACGTGTTCTTGTAGGCACTCTTGTCCTCAAAAGTCAGTCGCTCGTAGTTCCAAACCACGTCGGCTGCAGTAATCGCACGACCGTTGCTCGGTGAGACGTTGTGGAATTTCACTCCGTCCTTGAGCTTGAAGGTCATTGTCAGACCATCGCCGGAGATCTCCATGGACTCTGCGAGGTCGTTTTCAACCATCACGTCGTTCGGGGTCTCGCCCGTTACGAGCTTCGTAAGATGGTTGTACGCCGGACCTGTCGACTGCGCAGTCATGTGATTTCCGAAATGCGGGTCTAAGTTCGGTAAATTCGGACAGCACCACGCCCAGTTGACGGTGCCCCCATAACGCTCTACTCCCGGGTCTTCCGTGGGCGCCGGAACGGGCGTAGCAGTCGCTGCCGCTTTAGCAGGCGCCGCTTTCGTCGCCGCTGGCGCAGCCGTCGGATCGCTTCCGCCACAAGCCGCCACTACCATGGCAACAATCGCCACCAGGGCCGCCAGGAGCAAGAATTTTCTGTGCCTAAACATTACAGCACACTCCCCCTTCTAAAACATGATCCTCATCTACTTGTTAGTGGCGGGGAATTTACCAGAAGCCAACCGAAGAGTCAATATGCAGGCAATTGCCCACAGAGGGAACCTCGCGTTGACATAGAGGTCACCCACTGCTAGATTCCGTCAGTCGGCTACCGAGTAAATCAGAGCTTCGTCGCCGTCCGAGAGTCTCTTTTTATGAACAAGCTTCAAGACAAGGTCGCCATTGTTACCGGCGCTGGTCAGGGGAACGGCCGAGGCATCTCCCTAGCGTTCGCTAAGGAAGGTGCGACCGTAGTCGTTGCGGAAATCAAGCCAGACACAGGTGCCGCAGTTGCTGAAGAGTTACGAGCGCTGGGCGGCAAAGCAATGTCGGTTGTATGTGACGTTGGTAACGAAGCAGACATCCAGAGCGCTGCGGACGCGACGGTCAAGGAATTCGGTCAAATCGACATCCTGGTGAACAACGCCCAAGCCTGGAGCGGCTACTCCGTGACCCATCTTGGCGGCGCAGTCGAAGATATCCCAACCGAGTGGTGGGACTTATCATTCGAGACCGGAGTGAAGGCAACCTGGCGTTTCTGCAAGGCAGTATTCCCCCACATGAAGGGTCGCGGCGGCAAGATTATCAACTTCACTACGACAGGGGTCTTCAAAGGGACCCCGCTGCATCTCGACTACAATGCCAACAAAGCCGCCGCCAGAGCGTTCACCATGACAGTAGCAAAGGAGTGGGGGCCGCACGGCATCAATGTGAACTGTCTCTGCCCCATCGCGGGCACACCAGCCTTGATGGCCAATCTCGATCAACCCGACGCCGACGTGGTTCGCCGCGCCATCTCGAATCTCCCCATAGGCCGTCTTGGCGACCCGGAAAAGGACATCGGACGCACGGCAGTCTTCCTTTCCAGCGAAGACTCAGACTTCATTACTGGCCAAACCATCCTCGTGGATGGTGGCTCCTTCATGGTCTAAACAACATAGTTTGTAATAGGGCAGGTAAATGGAACGTAAAACCTTCTGGTTCCCTCCACAACTCAAGGATCTAGGTCTTCCACCGACCGGTACTCAAGCGGGCCAACTCATGTTTCTTTCTGGCCAGTTGCCACGCGATATGGAAACTGGTCGCCTGATCCGAGGGCTACAAGACATGCCAGCGGATCAGGCTGAGGAATTTAAGTCCTGGGGAGTTCATGGGGCAGGCCGCGAAGGACCCATCACAGCCCAAACCTGGCTAATCTACAGCAACCTCGCCAAGATCCTGGAGTCGCAGGGCTCTTCTCTGGAAAACATCCTCCGTCAGAGGCTCTTCTTACGAGACGTTGAGGACATACGAGTCGCTGAAAGAACGATGCTCGCATTCTTCCCTGGAGAAAAGCCGTCTACAACCATTGCGCGCACAGCGACCCACGGCACCCACTCAGAATACCGAATACAAGTTGAAGTAGTAGCGATGGTCCCCCAAAAGGGTGGCGTCGCAAAATCGGCGGTTCACGTGCCAGGGCTAGAAAAGGTCACTGCGCCGTACCCCACGGCTACAAGATTCGGCCAAATCATGTTCTTCTCAGGCCTCTCGGGGATAAGCCCCGATACAGGCCGAGCAGTGACACGTCTTTCCGAGGTTGACCCTGCTCTCCGTAAGATAATCGAGACCGGCCGGTACCACACGGACAGCGCCGAGGAAGACTACAAGTCTCAACGGGCAACAATCCTGGGTCACATCAAGGCGATCCTCGAAAGTCAGGGCGGGGGTATGGAGCACGCAGTGCGCTATACCATGTTCACCACCAAGAACATGACCGAGATTGGAGCTAGTTTCGAGTTCAATCCGCATTTCCACCCAGACAAAGAGCTCTCTCCAACTGTCACCGGTTTCACGACCGGCTGCCCTCAGCAAAGCGGGGACCCTAATGTGAAACTCATCCTTGATGGTGTAGGTTTCGTCCCTGGTGGCGAGTGGAAACAGGAAGGACATATCTACCCTGAGATTGGAAGCGGCCACTTGGCTATGGTCCGTAAGATTGGCCCCTACATCTGGCTCACTGGTCTGTCTGGACGAGATCGAGCTGCCTTCCCAATCACATCTTTCGACCTGCTGAAGGACGAGGGTCGGCATCTGTCGATGGGACAACATGACGACGAAATGACCGAGTTATACGCCGGCCAGGCATGGCACATTTACAGCGTCTACACGAAGCTGCTGCGCGAGACTGGATCAAGCATGGATCATGTCCTCCACCAGATCAGCTACATGATGGACATGTCCAAGTGGGGCGGCGTCTACCGGGCCGCTCACGCGGCTTTTGGCGGGAACCTACCCGCCACGACGGTAATGGGAGCGGACGAAATCGGTCCCTTCCCTGAATTGCAACTCGAGATAGACGCTGTGGCCGTCCAGGCTTAGGTGGTTGAATGCCTGACGTAAAGGCCATCGACGCCGTTGTTAATATCCGCACGCCGCAAGTGATAAACCGACGGCAGCACGACTTCGTTCTGTTCGAATCGTCGCTTGGAAAAGGGAAAGAGCCCTCCTTCACCCTCGAGGAAACCATCGAGAAAATGGACCGGGCTGGAATCGAGAAATCTTTCCTTCTGGCAGTCAAAATCGGATCACCATTTTATGGTTACACCGACTCGATCCCCTACAGCTTCATAGAGGAAGCGGTTTCCAAGTACCCCGATCGCTTCGTGGGTCTCGCTGGAATTGATCCTTATGCTGGGATGGATGGCGTACGCGAGCTAGAGGAGGCCGTCAAAGAGCGCGGCTTCATCGGCGCCCATTTATACCCACACTGGTTCCATTTGGAACCGGACCATCGCAAGTACTATCCGTTCTATGCGAAGTGCGTGGAGCTCGACATCCCCATTCAGATGCAGGTTGGCCACTGCCTCATCTACATCAAAGACAAGCCCCCAATGCCGAGCGTTGGCCGACCAATATTGCTGGACACAATCGCATGCGATTTTCCCGAACTTAAGTTGATTGGCATTCATACCGGTTGGCCCTGGGTCGAGGAGATGATGTCAGTCGCCTTCAAGCACCCAAACGTCTACATCGGTTCAGATGCACACGCACCAAAGAACTGGAAGCCCGAGTTCGCCCATTTCATCAACACCAGGGGCAAGCACAAGGTCATCTTTGGGACAGACTTTCCCGTCGTGGACAACGAGCGAGCGATGAAGGAGATAGCAGAACTCAACCTTAGGCCTGACGCGGAGCGCTTGTTCCTACGCGACAACGTACTACGGGTGTACGGCCTAGAAGACTAGTCCCGCCCCGATCCCCCCTGGCTCCTGTCCGAACCGACTACAGACGTTACCTATACCCGATCAAACCTCTGACCTGACGGCTTTCTATCGAGGCCAGCGCAATAAAGAGCTGACTCTGTGAAAGACGTCGGGATCATTCTTTCACAACCGCGAGGGTTCGTTAATTTGCCCGACAGGACTCGACACGTGGCTTGTACTGTTTGCCCTGTGCGGCCACTGACGTGCTAGCATGGCACACCGTACGACGGGAGGACCACGATTGAAGTACTGTCTTAGGTATAGCGGTGACACAATGCCTGAGATACGGGAATGGGCTCAAGCCGCTGAACAGGCGGGCTTTCACCGTATCGTCTCCCAGGAACTCTACACCTCTCCTTTCGTTTACCCCGCAGCCGTTGCGGGCTTTACGACCAAAATCGAGTTGGGCACAGCGATCGTCCTCGCGTTCGCTCGAAGCCCCATGGCAATGGCTGTGACCGCTCTAGACTTGGACCGCATAAGTAACGGTCGCTTCGTTCTGGGATTGGGTACAGGGGTCAAAGGTCTCATCGAATCGTGGCACGGAAACGAGTACGGCCGACCCGCGCCCCACTTCAAAGAGTGCATCCAACTAACACGGACCCTCCTCGCCAGTGTCCACACAGGCGATCCGATCCACTTCCATGGCCAGTATTACAACATCGATATTGTCGGTTTCTCGGTTCCACATGCCCCAGCACGTGAGCGGATCCCCATCCATGCGGCTGCAATGGGTCCCGGTCTAGTTCGAAACGTTGCCGAGGTAGCAGATGGCATCATGGGACAGATGATCGCGTCACTCCCTTGGGTACGGGATGTGATGATTCCAAATATGAAGATCGGTTTGGACCGAGCGGGAAGAAAGCGCTCAGATATTGAGCTGTCACCAACCTTGACGGTTGCAATCAGTAAAAACAAGAAACAAGCCTATCGAGATCTAGCAAAGTCAGTTGCCTTTTATGCCACAGTCGGCACGTATAAGGATCTGTTCGCCCATTACGGCTTCGCCAACGAGGCCCAAGCGGTGCGAGCAGCATTCCGGGAACACAAGGGGCACGGTCCTCACTGCGGGGATTTGGTCACTGACGCTATGGTCGAGGCCTTTTGCGCCGGGGGCAGCGCCGACGAAGTGCGCAAGAAGGTTGGCGAATACGAAAGCGTCGCGGACTCTTTGTCTTTCGCGCCACCGATGTATTTTATCGAGCCAGAGGAGATGGCTAACTACCAAAAGGCCACGCTAGAAACCTTTGCGCAGTAGCGGCACAGGGTTTCATCAACGCTTGCGCTGGGATCGTTCACCTTAATGAGGTGCCTTCCTTGCTAGCACCTCTTGCCCAGATCTGAAGAGCGGGAGCCGACGACCACCATCTCAAACACAGATCTGGGAATTTGAAGCTTCCTGGTCTTGGAATCTGGCTCACAGGCGCCTAAAGTAGCGTGGCTACTAACCAGGCCAGACTCCCTAAACCAGACCGGAGGATGTGATGGAATTCGGTATCTTCGTCCAGGGCCACTCGCCGACCCAAGCCAGAGCCCACAGCCCGGTCAACGAACAACGCTGGGTCCGCAATGAGATCGAACTGGCGCAGGTCGCCGACCAGAACAACTTCAAGTACATCTGGACCACTGAGCACCACTTCCTGGAAGAATATTCTCACATGTCGGATAACGCGACGTACGCGGCGTGGGTTCTTGCCAAAACAGAGAGGATCCACGTGGGATCAGGGATCTTCAATCTGAACCCCACAGTGAACCACCCAATACGTCTCGCTGAACGAGTCGCAATGCTCGATCAGTTGAGCCAAGGCCGTTTCGAATTCGGTACGGGGCGTGGCGCAGGCAGCCACGAAATAGGCGGCTTCGCGCTAAAGCATGACGAAACAAAGGAAAACTGGCGAGAGGCAGTCACTGAGATCCCGAAAATGTGGCGTCAAAAAGGATATTCCTACCCCAACGGCAAAGCATTCCAGGTGCCGGCAGAGGGGACGCAGATGATGCCAGGACGAGAGGGTGCTTTTAACATTTTGCCCAAGCCCTACGCGCACACCCATCCGGCTTTGTGGGTCGCCGCGGGCAACCCCGGTACATACGAAACCTCTGCGAAAATGGGGCTGGGCCTGCTCGGTTTCAACGTAGGGTCGGTTTGGAACATGGAACCACTCTTCGCAACGTATAAGGAGCAGATCGGAAAAGCAGAACCGGTTGGAGACTACGTCAACGACAATATCATGACCACCGTCTCCATGTGCTGCATGGAGGACGGGGCCAAGGCACGGCAGTCCTTCGTCAACACAGGACGTAGCTATCTAACGTCTTTGGTCTTTCGTTATCACGACAGCTTCCCTCGGCCGGAGGGGATTCCACTTTGGCCTGAGACAATCCCCGAACCAACCTTGGACGATATCGACGATCGTATTAAAGAGGGTTTCGGCCTCTGTGGCTCTCCAGACGAAGTCATTAAGCAAGTAGAAGTCTACTCCAAGGTAGGATCGGATCAACTTGTGTTCGGTGTACCGGTCAACATGCCGCACGAGGACGCCTTGGAATCCATCGAGACCTTTGGCAAATACGTTATCCCACACTTCGACAAAGACCCCATCCATCGGACGACTCGATATCGGGAAGCAGCAGGCGGACCTCTTGTCCCCAAGGATTAAAGCAACATACTAGGGCTTGGCTTTACTCATGGACTTCAAGTTCTCCAACGACGAAGTAATCTTCCGGGAACAGGTTCATTCATTCCTGGAACGTGAACTGCCCCGGGATTGGGACGGCATCGATGACTCCGGAGCCTTCGAAGGGGAAGGCCTGGATCTCACCCGCCGTATGTCGAAGAAGTTGGCCAAGCAAGGCTGGCTCACGCTAGCTTGGCCAAAACAGCACGGCGGACAGGAGCGTTCTGTGATCGAGCAGATGCTCTTCAAGGAAGCAACGGCCTACCACCAAGTTCCTGGTTCCGACATGGGCGTCGGCGGAGTGAGCTGGGTTGGGCCGATGCTCATGCATCATGGTACAGACGAGCAGAAGCACCATCTACGGACCATAGCATCTGGTGAGGAGTATTGGTGCACTCTCTACAGCGAGCCAGGCAGCGGCTCCGATCTGGCATCCCTCCAGACCCGTGCCGAAGTCGACGGCGACGATTATGTACTAAACGGGTCCAAGATCTGGACCAGCGGGGGACATATCGCTGACTGGGGCTGGCTCGCGGCAAGAACTAACCCTAGTGCCCCAAAGCACAAAGGGGTGAGCATGTTCTTGCTGAACATGAGATCGCCGGGGATTAGCGTAAGGCCCATCATCAACATGGCTGGGGCCCACCATTTCAACGAGGTATTCTTCGACAACGTGCAGATCCCGAAAGAGAACTTGGTGGGATCCTTGAACCAGGGCTGGTACATCCTCGCTACGGCCCTCGACCTTGAACGCTCGGGCGTGCATGCGTCTGCTAATGGGCAAAGAGTCCTCGACAAACTCGCAGTGTTCCTGAAAAAGAATGACCGTTCGGCAGGCCTTAGTGCCGCCTCTAAAAACCGTCTAGCCGAAATGCAAATCGAGACTTCGATCGCTCGATCCCTAGCATATAGAGTCGCCTGGCTCCAGAGCCAAGGCGGGCAGCCGAACCAGGAAGCATCGCTGTCAAAACTCTATGGGTCTGAGCTAACACAGCGGGTGGCCTGCACAGCAATTGACGTCTTGGGCCTCTTGGGGCAGGCCCAGCCACATTCAAAATGGGGCGCCTTCGCCGGTAAGATTGAGAAGAATTACCTCTCCTCAGTCTCAGCGACAATTGCAGCTGGCACCTCTGAAGTCCAGCGCAACATAGTAGCGACGCGAGGACTGGGGCTCCCACGTTAGCTCCTAAAATTCCTCGGAACCCCCTGAAGCCCGCCATCTATCCTTGAGAGCTCCCACTCCCTACTGCGAACGCCACGGTTCCTCGCGCTCCAATGAAACTGTTTGACACCTAAACAAAGCCGATCCTAGAATCCCGATTGCGTAATCAGTCCGAACACCGACGGTATTAGTCCTTATAGCCAGAAAAGGGATGAAAACGGAGGAAGGGATGAAAACCAAAGCCCCTGTGAAGTTCCAAGTAGTCGACGCCGACGGCCATTTCATCGAGCCGAATGACCTGCGCCCTTACATTGATCCTAAGTGGCGTGATCAAGCGCCTCATCGCACCGCGGGACCAAACGGCTGGGCAGGCCGAGATTGGCAATCGGAGAGCGCCCCTCAATTCGGCACACCTTTATTCACACGACCCAGCGAGATGCAGAAGCAAGGTCTCATTGGCGTGAACCGAGTCGAAGACGTCAAACAGGGTAAAACCTCTGGCAGCGACTACGGTCGCATGGACCCGCGCATCGTCGACAACCAGGGTCGCCTGAAAGTGATGGACGAAGAATCGATCGACGCGGCCGTGCTCTACCCAACGTCAGCGCTGGCTTGGGTTCCTGACGGGGAGTATCACATAGCGCTCAATGCAGCGCTCAACAACTGGCTTCACGAATGGTGCCAAGCCGACCCGAGTCGACTCTATGGTGCCACCAATATCGTCGCTATCCATGACGTTGAAGCCGCGTGTGCTGAGGTACGTCGTTGCAAAAAAGAATTCGGCTTCCCAGCCGTCTTTCTTCGAACCACGCTACCGAACGCCGAGGTTCGTTGGTGGGACCACACCTTCGATCCCTTTTGGGCTACATGCCAAGATCTAGACATTGCCGTGGGCTTCCACCCCTTCCCTGGAGATAGCATGTACGGAGCAGCGCGCTATTTCGACATAATCGGGCCAACACCCGAACTGATCTTCATGCGCACTCCCTTCAACATCCCAGTGGACTCGATGCAGGCGGTGATGGGCACCATAATCGGCGGCGTGCCAGAACGCTTCCCCAATCTACGGCTGGCGATCCTGGAAAGCAGTGGAGGATGGCTGGTCTCATTCTTAGAGCGCTTGGACAGCCGTTTCGAGCACTTGGGCCACACACTGCCCCATCTGAAGATAAGTCCCAGCGACTACTTCAAACGCAACTGGTGGATCTCTTTCGACCCAGAAGAGGCTGCACTGAGAATGACTATCGACTGGCTGGGTGCCGACCGTATCATCTGGGGCTCCGACTACCCGCACCCAGACGCCTTTTACCCGGGATTCGTCGAAATGCTCAACGACAACATGAAAGAAGTGTCCGCTGCAGACCAGGCGAAGATCCGTGGGCGCAACGCTGGTGAATTCTACCAACTGGAAT
>CAZUGG010000147.1:0-10768 GCA_964619905.1 uncultured Dehalococcoidia bacterium | reverse complement strand
TCACTCGCCATGTTCGCGTCCTCTGAATAAAGAAGAAGCCCGGCGAATGCCGGGCTTCTTCTTTATTCGTTGCTTAGATCTAAATGCCTAGATGTTGCGCCACCAACTCACGGTGGTAGTCTCCATCTCCGAAGGCTAGCTCTGCAGCTTTCGCACGGCGGAAGTAGAGCTGCATGTCATGCTCTTTGGTAAAGCCAATGCCACCGTGGATCTGGTGGCCCAGAGCGCAAACCCGCCGATATGCGTCACTTACCCAGGCTTTGGCCATTGAAACTTCCTTCGATGCATCCATGCCCTCACTCACCCGCCAGATGGCTTCATAAGCGATATAACGGGATCCGTCCACATCTGTGACCATGTTCGCGCAGTGGTGCTGGATTGCCTGGAAGCTACCGATGGGGCGGCCGAACTGTACGCGTTGCTTGGCGTACTCAACGCTCATCTCAAGAACTTGCTGAGCGCCTCCGACCATCTCGGCGCATTTGCCAGCGGCACCCCATTCCGCGATCTTGTCTACGATAGCCCAACCGCCGTTTTCCGAACCGAGTACATCGGCCGCGGATACCTGTACGTTCTTGAATGTTATCTCGACCTGGTGGTCGGACGCGATTGTCTTCAGAGGCTCATAAGAGATGCCGGAGCTTTTTGCGTCGACAAGAAAGAGTGTGATTCCGTCCTCGCTCGTCCCGTCTTTGGTGCGCGCCACGACCAGCAGGTAGTCAGCGACACCTCCGTACGAGATGAAAAGCTTGGTCCCGTTGAGTGTAAAGCTATCACCGCTCTTGTTTGCCACGAGTTCCACACCCGAGGCTTCCCAAGTCGCGGAGGGTTCGGTTTGTGCGTAAATCCAAATTTCGTCGCCGCTGGCGATTTTGCCTAGGTGAGCATCCTTCTGGGCCTCGGATCCAAACTCCAGGATCGGCATACCGCAGAGGACGACCGTGTTAAAGAACGGGGAGGGTGTAAGGTTGCGACCCATCTCCTCTAGGAGTACGGCAAGGTCGAGGAACTTGAACTCGCTGCCGCCATACTTCTCGGGGAATACCAGGCCCATCCATCCCAGGTCTGCCATCTTCTTCCACAGATCGGGAGGATAGCCCTTGTCGTCTTCTTCCATCTCACGAACGACCTCTTTGGACGATTCCTTTTCCAGGAAATCGCGCGCAGAGGTCTGGATCATTTGTTGCTCTTCGCTTAGCCCAAGATCCATTCCACTCCTCCTTGGTTCGATGCGTCGTCAGCGGTGTGTGGCATGCCAGGCCACGGCCAGTCGTTCCACTGGTTAAGCGGTGCCTAAAAGGGGCCCGTATAGTATATGCAGTTGGCCTCTGCAGACAAGAGGTTCGTACGACTCGCAGCCTAGATCGATACTGACAAGCAACTCACTGTCCGAACGATCCCGGGTACGCTGTGAATCTGAGTGGTGACAGCTTCACCAACCCCCTCCAGCGTATCGGCCTCGACCACGGCGATAATATCGTAAGGGCCGGTGACGGCATCAACTCGGGCAACCTGGTCCATTCCCATCAGCGCAATGGCGATTTCCTTGGTTTTTCCAACTGAGGTCTCGATCAACACGAACGCCCGTGTGGCCAATGGTTTAGCTTTCTTGACTATTTAGGTTTCACTGATTTGAGCCGCCGGTATTCTAGGGCTGCCCTCAGAGGGTGTCAAACCTGTAGTGACGGCTTGGCTGAAGAGGTTAAGAGGGGGTCACGAGATTTTGGTCGCCCGGCCTTGCGGCCCAAAGTCAGGCCGCCGTAGACTGGCGGCAGCGCGGAGGTTCTTGTCGGTGCCACAAGTGGAGTTCGTAAAAGTTGCTCGGGATGGGGACATACCTTTAGGTGAGGGGAAGATGGTTATTGGGCCGCACGAAAAGCCGGTCGCTCTCTTTCACCACGAGGATGGCAATTACTACGCTGTTAACTATATTTGCCCGCATATGGGTGGGCCTATTGCTGAGGGTACGTTGCGAGGTTATCTGGTCGACTGTCCATGGCATGGTTGGAGCTATGACATCCGCGACGGTAAAGATCCTACTCCACCGGGCCATGATCTCGCAGCTTACGAGGTTAAAGTGGAGAATGGCGTGATCTGGGTTGGTTGGATGAAGGGAGCGTAGTGAGCGACGAGACGACGCTGACCAAGACATTCGAGTTTTCATCCTCCCACCGGTACTTCAGACCTGAGTGGACCCAGGAGGAGAACGAACGCGTCTTTGGTGCGTGCGCCTTTCCAAACGGCCACGGCCACAACTACCTGCTAGACGTTACGGTCAAGGGAGCAGTTGATCCCGTCACAGGTATGGTGGTCAATATCGTGGATGTGAAAAAGGTGGTCGAGGATGTGCTCGAAGAGTTCGACCATCAGCACCTTAATCACGATACTCCGTACTTCAGGGACCGAATCCCAACAAGCGAGAACCTCGCGGTGACACTGTGGACTCTGATTAGCCCGCGGCTTCCGTCAGGGTCAACGCTCGTCGGCGTTTTGCTTCGGGAGGACGAAAACTTGGCGGTCGAATATAGGGGCGGTGTCTGATGGAAGTCAGCGGGCACACTTATCTGACTCGACGATATCGTTTCGCGGCAACCCATCGGCTCTATACGAAGTCGCTGTCCGACGAGATGAATCGAGAGATTTACGGCAAGTGTGCCAATGACAATGGCCACGGCCACAACTATCAAGTCTTTGTTACCGTCAAGGGTCCAGTGGATAGAGTTACGGGGATGTGTTGCGACTTGAAGGATCTGGATGCGGTGGTACACGGACGAGTGATCGATCGTTACGATCATCGCCATTTGAATCTGGACGTGGAGGACTATGTCGACCTCGTCCCAACTGGCGAGAATATTGTGAGTCGAATTTGGGACTTACTAGAGGATGCTGTACCCGCAGGGAAACTTCACAAGATTCGGCTCGTCGAAACCCGTGACAACGCCTTCGAATTCGGGAGAGATTAAGGAGACCACGCATGTCCTCCATGGCTGGTAAGGCTTGTCTAATCACGGGTGGTTCTAGTGGTATTGGCCTGGCGATAGCGCAGCGTTTTGCCAAGGATGGAGGGTCCGTCTGTCTAGCTGCTCGCTCGCTGGGGAGGTTAGACGCTGCCGTAGATACCCTGGACTCGGGATCTGAATCGATTGTAGTTTCAGCCGATGTGACTACCGCTGCTGGTGCAGCTCGAGCCGTTTCACATACTGTCGACAGATTCGGCCGCATTGATGTGTTGGTGAATGCTGCTGGAATCGCATACTTCACCTCGATTGATCAGACGACGGAGGAGCAATGGGACGCGACATTGGATGGGAATCTGAAATCGATGTTCCAGATGTGCAAAGAAGCGGTTCCGCGTATGCTGGATGCTGGGCATGGGGACATCGTCAATATAGCTTCTATCGCTGGGCACCAGGGGTTCGACGCTAGCACAGCTTACTGCGCTTCTAAGCACGGGGTAATTGGTTTCTCCAAGGCCCTGGCGGTTGAAGTGCGGCGCAAAGGCCTTCGCGTGATTACCGTCACCCCAGGCGCCGTAGATACTCCGTTATGGGACCAGGCCGGTGGCGAGCTCGACCGATCGAAGATGCTTAGCCCGCATGATGTTGCCGAGGCGGCTCATGGGGCTTTGACCTTCTCGTCGACCGCGGCGCAAGATGAGGTTCTGGTGCTGCCTGCTGAAGGTGTTTTGTAGTACCTACAGAGTTAGCTTGGGTTTCGATGGCGATGGGTGGATGCGCAAGGGAGCATTCGTTAAAGCCCGTGGCTGTGCAGCCAATCGTCACCGAAGCCGAAGTAGTGGCCAACCTCATGGATGACGGTGCATCGAATCTCTTCCAGAAGCCTGTCCTCAGATGTGACGCTAGCCTCTAAGGGTTTGCGAAAGATGATTATGCGATCAGGAAGGACGTTGCCGTAACCATGGCCACGATCGGGTAGAGGGATTCCTTCGTATAGTCCTAGAAGCCCATACTGGCTGCCGATCCCATTTTCTCGCATCTGGCTTGGTGTGGGGAAGTCCTGGATTAGAATATCGACGTTTTCGATGAGATCAGCGACATCTGAGGGCAAAGATTCAAAGGCTTGGGCAACTGAACCCTCGAATTCTTCGAGTGTCATGAGCTAGGAAACTCTTTGCTCTCGTCGATCCACCAGCCCCGGGATTCAGGGCCTGGCCCCCAGGCCGGGCCGCCGGCCTGCCCGACTCTTGTGGGTAGCCATAGGAGTCGGTGATTGGGGTTGCGGTCTAGACGGTGCACCATTTCGAGATCCCGGAACCCCATTTTGCGGAAGAGAAGGAGAATAGGGTTTGTCTTGATATCGTTGATAAAGAGCCTTGTCGCAATTGAGTTCTTGGCGCGTTCGATTGCAGCTTGAATCAGAGATTGCTCAATCCCTTTCCTGTTATTGTCGTGGGCTACGACCAACAGGCGCACGCTTGCGTAGGGCCCGTGCTGGTCTTCGAGGAAACGCATTCGGAGAGTGCCGACCACTGAATTAGCCAAAACTGCCACGACCCAGTTTTCGGGGTCGTTGGCGATGCTCAACTTGTGCAGTTTGAGCTCTCGTTCGACGTAGTTTTCGTTCTCTGGTGGGTCGACTTGGCTCGCGAAGACTGCGAGGTCGGTTAGGCCGCTACGTAGCAGCTTGAGAACGGGCTTCTCATCGTCGTGGGAATATGGACGAATGGAAGTTGCTTCAGGCAACGATGCACTCCCGAATCATATGAAATCTGGGACCAGGGCGGGTCAGGAAAATTGTTCGGTGCCATTGGTCACCTTCTTGATGTTAGCACTGACCAGCTGCCAAGGGCGTTTAGTGGGAAGTCAGTTAGACACGCGGCAAGGCTTCCGCAGCGACTTATTCGTGGTCAGTGTTGCTCGGGAAAATGTTGTCACAACGAACGGCGGAGGCTGCCGCCATAATGTCCTTGGTTGCCTGGCCCCAGCGTGTGAAATGCTTGGTTTGCTTATGGGCATTGAATGCTTCTTCGTCCACATAGCTTTCGATAAAAACGAAACGCTTAGGGTCGTCGTGCTCCTGATAAACGTCGAAGCGCGTGCAACCAGGCTCTTCGATCGAGTTCGTCGCGTCGTCCCTTGCGGCTGTAAGGAAGGCGTCCTCGGCTCCAGGTTTGCACTCTAGGTTGACGAAAAGGGTATACATGAGACCTCGCTAGTTCTGGCCAGTAGCCGTCTTCCGCTCGCGTTCGAGCACTTTGTTCAGGCGTCGGGTGTGTCGATCCTCATGGGTGAAGGACGCGCTCATAAATGCTTCGATTAGCTCCTGTTCGAGCGCCGAAGCGACTATGCGTCCACCGAGGCAAAGGATGTTCATGTCATCGTGCTCGACACCCTGATGCGCCGAATAGGTGTCGTGGCAGATCGCGGCGCGAACACCAGGCACCTTGTTTGCAGCGACGCTAGCGCCGACCCCGCTCCCGCAGGCGAGGATGCCGCGTTCTACCTTCCCTGAAGCCACCGCGTCTGCTAACAGGAACGCGAAGTCAGGGTAGTCGTCAGCAGAATCGTAAGCCGTTGGCCCGTAATCAACGGCATCGTGGCCCAGGTTACGGAGAATCTCGAGGGCAAGGTTTTTAGACTCGAAACCGGCATGGTCGCCGGCCACCCCAACGCGCATGACGCCTCCTGACTGCACCGCAGGGAGAGTAAATCGCTTTGAAACGGCGCTTGAAATAGTAGCCCGGCGAACGAGGCATCGGCAAGGCTAACCGGGAACTTCGGCAATTTGCGGCTAGTGTGCCGCGCTTCACCAGGTGCTCCAAGTCACCGAGGTAGTCCGAGGCCGCGCTGGGCGATGATGTTCAGCTGGATTTCCTGACTGCCGCCACCCACCTTGCAGGCCGAACGCAGGTAAGATCGCTCAACCATCCCTTGCAAGGGTGCGGTGGTCCCACCAGCTGGATCCAGCTGACCCAATAGTCCGATAATTTCCATAGATGTTCTCGAGACGTTGCCCCGTACCTCGACGGCAAAGACTTTCGCAAGGGAGGCCTCCATGTTTGGTACTTCTCCCTTAGCTTGCATACCGATGACCCGGTAGGAAAGCATTCGTGATACCTGTATTTGGACGGCGATGTCAGCGAGCTTGTGCCGTGCGGTTGTCTTTTTTAGGAGCGTTCTACCGATCTGATCGGTGCTGAGATAGGCCATAAGGTCATCGTAGTCACGGCGATAACCCGCCATCGATGCAACGTTGGAGCGTTCGAAGTCGAGGGTAGTCGTCGCCACGTACCATCCACGATTGAGCTCTCCGAACAACGAGTCGCGAGGAACCCGCACATTATCGAAGTAGACTTCATTGAAGCCCTGCCCATTGTCCATCTGTCGTATTGGCTTCACTGTAACCCCTGTTGTGCTCATAGGGAAAAGAAAATAAGAAATGCCACGATGCTTGGGCGCATCAGGGTCGGTACGTGCCAGGAGGTGGATGTAGTCGGCGTTGTGGGCGTTGGATGTCCAAATCTTTTGGCCGTTGATCACGAACTCGTCGCCATCTTCCTCAGCTCGTGTTTTTAGCGATGCGAGATCGGAGCCTGCATCGGGCTCTGAGAAGCCCTGGCACCAGCGGTCCTCACCGCTGGCGATGCGTCCGATATGTTCCTTCTTCTGAGCTTCCGTACCATGGACGATGAGCGCTGGCCCGAGCTGGTAAGCCTGGGGATCAATGGCCGGACAACGCGCGTAGGACATCTCCTCACGCAAAATTGCTTGATAGGTCAGTGGCTTGTCTTGCCCTCCGTATTCTTTCGGCCATGACATGGCGATCCAACCCCGAGATCCAACTTTCATGCGTAACTGGCGCACCCTGTCAGCTAACCTTGGATCCGCGGCCTCGCCTTGAACACCGGCCAAAGCAATATCGTCCGTCATTTCATCTGTGATGAATTGGAGAACCTCGGCGCGGTAAGCGTTTTCTTCGGTGTTAAAGCGAAAGTCCATAGTGCCCTCGATTGGTTTACGCTGACGCGAGGATAGCAAAGGTTGCTTCAACAGGGAACTGATAACAATGTTTGACCGTTACCGATGGCGATCCTAGAATCCGGGTGGCCGCGAGACCTGCGGTTGGAGGATTGGGGCGATGGAGTATCGCTGTATCTCGACGGATGATCACTTGCAAGAAAAGCCAGACACGTGGACTTCTCGTATGAGCAAGTCGAAGTGGGGAGAGAACATACCCCACGTGGTTCGGGACAAGGATGGCAAAGATAATTGGTGGATCAATGGAGTCCCTCGGCACGTCCAAGGCCCAGGGAGCGTTCATGCGACGATGAAGGACCGAACGGCCAGCGCGTCCACATTCGATGAAATGCCTAACAAGGCGTATGTACCCGCCGAGCGCGTGAAAGCAATGGCTGAGGATGGTGTGGACGTGCATACCTTCTTTGCCAACGTTGCAGGAATTGCCGGAAACACGTTCTACAACACTGATTGGCCGGCCGACTTCCGCTACGACTGTATCAAGGCATACAACGACTTTCAGGTTGAAGAGTATGCTGACCCATACCCAGGCCGTTTCATCACGTTGGCCCAACTTCCTATGTGGGACTTGGACCTAGCGGTCGAGGAATTGCACCGTGCCGTCAAATGCGGAATGAATGGCATCGCAATCGCTTTCCCGCAGCAGTTCGGCTATCCCGATGTTTGTGATCCCTACTGGGATCCTTTATGGGAGGCTGCGCAAAAGACGGAAATGTCTGTCAACTTCCATATCGGGTCGGGTGGTGGCCAAGGAATTTCCTTCCCCGCTCCCTGGGAAGGCCACAACGCCGTCACTCGCCTCTCCGACTGCTCAACCCGTACCATCTCGGCAAACATCATGGTTATGAGTACGATCCTGTTCTCGGGGATACTCGAGCGCTTTCCATCGTTGAAGATAGTCTCATCCGAGAGCGGTTTGGGCTGGGCTCCGTATCTTCTCGAGGTGGCGGATCATCAGTGGGAGGCCCAGAACCTCAAGGAGAGAGGTAGCCTCAAGATCAAACCTAGTGACTACTTCCATCGACAGTGTTACATCAACTTCTGGTTCGAGTCAGTGGGTCTTCGGATGAGGGATGTCATTGGGATGGACAACATCATGTGGTCTTCCGACTTTCCCCACCCTACTAGCACCTATCCGCGATCCCGCTGGTACATTGAACGAGCGCTGGGCGAGTGGTCGGACGAAGATCGCCATAAGGTTTTGGTAGCGAATGCCGTCAAGGTCTTCAATTTGAAAGAAAGTTGACCTATTCAACGGTTGCTGTGTAACTGGCTATCTTTAGAAGCCATAAAGGGATCGTGCGTTTCCAGCTGTGATGGCCGCTCGATCTTCCGCGGGCACGTTCTCCATTAGGTAGTTGATCATCTCTTGTGACTTGGGGTATGTGCTGTCACCGTGGGGGTAGTCGCTGGACCAGAGGATTTGGCTGACCCCGATTAGGTCCCGGTTTAGCACGCCCGATTTGTCGCGCATGAAAGTCAAGAAAACATTCCGCTTTATCATTTCACTCGGGAGCATGGAGCGGGAAAGATTCATCGGATATAGATTGCGCCTGCGGTCGAAGACGTAATCCATGCGCTCAAGGTAATAGGGGGCCCAACCGATGTCATTCTCTGCTGACACAACGCGTAAACGTGGGAAACGCTCGAAAACCCCGCTGAACGTCATATGGGCAAGCGAACGTTGGATTAGGTCGGCCTCACAGATGCCGTCGGCGGCGCTGCGTCTTGCGTTGAGGGCTCGGCGGCGCTCCGTCAAAATGTGCAGGCTGACCGGAACTCGGGTTTCCTGAGCCGCGGCCCAAAAGGGGTCGAAATCGGGATCTCCGTAATGACGGTCCTGGTCTTGATAGAGGGCAATGCTAACCCCAGGCAAACCGATGTCAAGGCAGCGACGCATCTCTGCGATAGCTGCTGGGACGTTATCTAGATTGATGATTCCGATTCCTTTGAAGGGTCCGGGGACCTCGTTGCAGAAATCTCTCAGCCAGTCGTTGTAGGCACGGAAACAGGCTAGTTGTAAGTTGGTGTCGTCCAGGCTAAAGAGGCGGAGGGCCATAGTCGGATAGAGGACCTCAGCCTGGACGCCGTCGAGCCCGATCTCTCCTAGGCGAGCTTTTGGGTCCCAGGCTCCGCGTGGCACGTCACCCTCCCGGCCTTTGAATCCAAGCTGATCGCTTGGTTTTCCTGCGCTGGCAGCTCCTTGCATGGAGATGAGGCGCATACCCTCGCACATGAAGATGTCACGATCATCCTCTTGGACGACCCTGGGTGCTCTATCTCGGTAGGCCGACTCGATGTAGTCAATCCACAGGTTACTGGGCTCTACGACATGAGAATCGGCCGAAATACAAGTTAACTCGGACACTGTCTCCCCTCCGGGTGCGAGTGTTGTCCGGAAGTTAGCACCGCTTTTTCTACGGTGTCAACGGCGGGTAGCCTCTCCTAAATCCATATTCTGGATAAACGGCAGGGTTTGTCGGTTGGCTCTCGTAGCGACTACTGTCCGTAAGGGATTTCGACCGTGGCTTCCCCCGTCGTTGAGATCTCGCCGCCGTCTTTCTCAAGCCAAACCTGCATAGTTACGACGCAAGTCTCATCCTCTCGGGACTTTCCGGTGAGTTTCCCCCTTAGGGTCAGTCGCTCTCCCGGTATCACCATTCCACGGTTCTGGTAGTTCAGCGATCGAAGCCGACCGTCCACTCCAGCCCAATCGCTGACATATTTCGATAGGAAACTCCCTTGCAGGTGTCCGTGTACGAGGATGCCTGGCAACGATTCTTTGTCGACGGAATAAGGGGTGTCAAATTGGGTCCGATGTGGGTCCCAGGTAACTGCACTTAACATGAACAACTGTACTTCGTTTGGCTCCAACGTCAATTCGTCCAAGGCCTGGCCGACATCCAGCTGCTCGAATTTTTGGCCCCCGTCATTCATTGCCTAGTCCTTCGTAGAACGACGATCATCAAGTAGGAGATTGCCGCGTGGGTTTGATAAAGAAGCTTGGCGATTTACCTGGCGTTATTGGTGGCACCAGAGAGTTTGCCTAGCTGACTTACCGTCCCGCTTTTTATAGAGGTTCTTAATCAACAAGCCCCTCGGAGCCCAATCCTGCGACGAGAATCTGGCCACGGTACAACTGCGGCTCAGCGTGCTCGAGAGGAAGTCCGATCTCGGATTTCCTCCCTGTGTCGTGGAGCGAACTGCCTAGGAGCCTTTTTTGCTGGAAGCTCCGTTGCCTTCGCCCCCTGGGAACATCCCTCGCACGGATTGCAATAAGTTGGTGAACTCCATTGGGAAGATGAACTTTGTAGATGGGCTCTCGCCGAGACTCTTTAGGGTTTCCAGATATTGGAGACCCATAGTTTTGCCGTCCACATCTTTGGCGACAGAGAAGATGCGCTCTAATGCCTGGGCGAAACCATCGGCTTCGAGGACCTGGGCTTGTTGCGTTGCCTCTGCACGTAGAATCTCAGCCTGGCGGTCGCCTTCGGCTCGAAGAATCTGAGCTTGCTTGTCACCTTCGGCTACGGTCACCGCAGCAACTTTCTGTCCATCGGCTTCGATTACGGCGGCGCGGCGTTCTCGTTCAGCGGACATCTGCCGATTCATGGCAGCTTGGATATCGTGTGGTGGGGTTATCTCCCTGATCTCGACGGAGGTTACCTTGACACCCCACCGTACGGTGACCTCATCTAGTTTGACCCGTAGGGTGTCGTTGATCTGCTCCCTCTTAGAGAGCACATCGTCGAGGCCAATGTCTCCGATCA
>CAZUGG010000146.1:0-7509 GCA_964619905.1 uncultured Dehalococcoidia bacterium | reverse complement strand
TGAGTGGTAGTATCCGCATCCATGATGCCGCGCTACAGGAGCAGATGTTCGTAACACTTGGGTATTCCGCAGAGGATGTGAAGGAACTCTTTGGCCATATCCTCCGTGCGTTCGAATACGGTACGCCTCCCCATGGGGGTATGGCCGCTGGCATCGATCGTTTGGTAATGCTGATTGCGGGTGCCGAAACGATTAGGGACGTAATCCCTTTCCCCAAGACCCAGACGGCTGTGGATCTTATGCTGGACACACCGTCCACGGTGAACGAGGAACAGTTGCGAGATTTGAACCTGCATGTCGAGGATGTTGCTGCCGGTTCGGGGTCATGACTAGTATCCTGCTCAGAACAGTGCTTTCTTGAAACCTACATGGTGCCTTTCTACGGATTCAGAAGACCAAATTTGTGTCTGCCGTTGGCGCAAACGGAGGCGATTGCTATACTACGAAGGTCGTTTGGTGGCTTAGTCCCGTCTCTCACGCCCCCCCTGATTTGAAACTTTCTCTGGAACAACTTCCCGAGCGTCAGGTCGTCCTCGATATTGAGGCCGACCCTGAGGAGCTTGAGGCATCGAAGAAGAAGGCGTATCAGCGCCTGGTTGGTCGACTGCGCATTCCAGGATTCCGTAAGGGTAAGGCGCCGCAGGTCATGCTCGAGCGCTGGATCGGGAAGGAAGCCCTTTTGGAAGAGGCAATGAACTTCCTGATACCGGAAGTCACGGATAAGGCTATTAAAGAGCAGGAAATCGAGGCGGCGGGCGTTCCGGACATTGAAGTCTCCGGATTGGACCCCGTCGCATGGAAGGCCACCGTGCCCTTGACGCCCACTGTTGATTTGGGTGACTACAGGGGGCTTCGTGTCGAGCCTGAATTAGCGGTTGTTCCAGAGGAGGACATCACACGTGCCCTCGAAGACACTCGTTTCAATGCGACTCCCTGGGAGCCTGCGAGCAGGCCCGTTGAGATGGGAGACCTGCTGACTATCGACGTAGCCGTTGAAGAGGCAGGGAAGACGATAACTGACCAAAAGGATGTCCAGTTCCGGCCTCTTGACGAGAACGAGAACCCTGTCCCAGGGTTCTCGCAACAACTGGTTGGCTTTGAAGCTGGCAAAGAGAAGTCGTTCGCAATCAACTTCGACGCGTCGTACGAGAACAAAGACTTCGTCGGCCGATCTTTTGAGTTTCGAGTCTTGGTTAAGGAGATTAAGACAAAGCATCTACCTGAGATTGATGACGAGTTTGCTAAGGGAGTGGAGGATGGCTTCACGAATCTGGAAGCGCTCAGGTTGCATCTTGCGGGACAGCTTCAGGAGCATGCCGACTCAGCAGCACGGGAGAAACTGCGGGAGCATGCGCTAGACCAGTTGATTGAGGCGGCCACTGTTGAATTCCCGCCTACTATGGTGGATCACGAAGCTGAGCATATGCTAGAAGAGCAGGCCAGACAGGTTACCCAAAACCAGGCTGACGTGGATGCTTATGTACAGGCTATTGGTAAGGATAAGGCAGAGCTTATAGAGGAAATGAAGCCGGCTGCACGAGAGAGAATTGTGCGGTCGCTTATTGTTACAGAATTGAAGGAAGCCGAGAAGATCGAGGTTGAGGCAGACGAGATCGATTCAGAGGTCGAATCCCTTATCGGTGTTGGCGGTGCTGAACAACGTGAACAACTCAAACGCATCTTTGATACGGATGCAAACCGCAACAACTTGGAACGGTCACTACTGACTCGTAAAACACTGGATCGACTCCTGGAAATCGCAACGCAGGACCACGAGAAGGCGGGCGCTGTACCAGCGCCCGCGTTGGAGTAAAGAGGAGAGCCAGTCAGTGACAACTAACCCACACGGCCAGATCTCTCAGATGAACAACATGATTCCTATGGTCATCGAGCAGAGTGCGCGGGGCGAGCGGACTTTTGATATCTATTCGCTCTTGCTCAAGGAACGGATTGTCTTCCTAGGCACGCCGATCCAGGATCAGATTGCAAATCTGATCATTGCTCAACTGCTCTATCTTGAACGCGAGGATCCAGACAAGGACATTAGTCTCTATATCAACAGTCCAGGTGGAGTTATCAGCGCGGGTTTGGCGATCTTCGACACCATGAAGCTGCTACGCTGCGACGTCTCCACGATCTGCGTGGGGATGTCCGCCAGTATGGCCACTGTTCTCCTAAGTTCGGGAACTAAAGGTAAGCGCCACGCTTTGCCTAACTCAACGATACATATGCATCAGGCGATTGGTGGAGCTCAGGGTCAAGCTTCTGACATCGAGATTGCGGCGAAGGAGATCCTGCGCATGCAGGACGTCATTCGTAGCATCCTCGCGGAGAATACAGGCCAACCCTATGATAAGATCGCGCAGGACTCTGACCGTGATTTCTATTTAGACGCACCCCAAGCGAAGGATTACGGTTTGGTGGACGACGTTCTATCGGGGCCACCGCAGTAGTAGCCCGCTTGAGATGATAGGTTGAGGCGGGGAAGCGCAGTATTGACAACGATGGAGGCCTAACCGAATGCCTGCAGGACGTTCGTCTCGGTCGCAATATGAGTGTTCTTTCTGTGGTAAACAGCAGCATCAAGTCACCCGACTGATTGCGGGCCCAGGTAAGGTTTACATCTGCGACGAGTGCGTTCGACTTTGTCAACGTATCATTGATGAGGAGGCTCCAGCGTCCTCCGCCGAAACCAAATCTGCTGCCCCGATTAGCGATCTCGCGCCACAGAAGATCTACTCGCAACTAAGCGAGTACGTCGTTGGACAGGAACGGGCAAAAAAGGTCCTCAGTGTCGCCGTCTACAACCACTACAAGCGTATCCGGCCTCAAGTTCTCAGCGGCGAAGTCGAGGTTGATAAGAGCAACATCATGCTCGTGGGCCCCACGGGTTGCGGCAAGACGCTGTTGGCGCAGCCCCTGGCTCGCATCTTGGACGTACCGTTTGCTATTGCGGACGCCACATGTCTTACTGAAGCCGGTTATGTAGGGGAGGATGTCGAGAACATCCTGCTTCGTCTCATACAGGCTGCAGATTGGGAAATTCCGCGTGCTGAGATGGGGATCATCTACATCGACGAGATCGACAAGATCGCTCGTAAGGGCTCCAATCCCTCGATCACGCGTGACGTCTCCGGGGAGGGTGTCCAGCAGGCGCTCCTGAAAATCATCGAGGGCTGTACGGCGAACGTTCCCTCCCAGGGTGGTAGAAAGCACCCCTATCAGGAGTTCATACAGATTAAGACCGACAATATTCTATTCATTTGTGGTGGTTCATTCGAAGGCCTCGACAAGATTGTGAGTAGGCGCACTGGTTTGACCACGACCCTGGGTTTCAAGTCGAATAGTGTGAATGATGAAGCGGGGGAGCCAGAGATCATTGATCGTCAACGAATTCTGGATCATATGATTCCCGATGATCTTCTCGAGTTCGGGCTGATCCCTGAGTTCGTGGGGCGTCTGCCTGTGGCTTGTAGTCTAGATCCGTTAACGCAAGATTCCCTTGTCCGCATTCTCACCGAGCCAAAGAATGCTCTAACTAAACAGTACCAACGGCTGCTTCATCTTGATAAAGTCGAGCTTTTCTTCGACGACGAAGCGATTGAAGCTGCAGCTGTTGAGGCGATGCAACGTAAGACGGGCGCACGTGGGCTTCGTACGGTTATCGAAGAGACGCTCATGGATGTCATGTATGAAATCCCGTCCATGCCCGACGTTCGCAAGTGCGTCATCACGGCGGATTGCATTGTAGGCAAGCGTCCACCCTTGTTGCTGGCAGGATCGGGACAAGAGGTGCGCAGTGCCCCAGATCAGAAGACGGCATGAAAGTAGCCTAATCTGCGGCGCGCAGGCGCGTTTCTATCTGTTCGGTTAGATCCAAACCCCTGACAGGGTGGCCCTGTTCGTCGACGGCGGTTCCGTTGGCAAACTTCATGCGACCTTGGGCGAAGGTACGGAGGGTCTCTAGCAGGAGTTGTCGCTCCCGGAGCGTCCCTGCCTCTCGAATTGCCTGAAAAAGTGGCAATTCCTCCCCCTCCGTCGCTTTTATGTCCTCTACGGTGCGATTAGCAATGTTGTGCCAAAGTGGATCGAACACCGGACCGGTGATTGGGTAAGTTGAGAAGGAGACGACAAGCCCCTTGTCGACTTCTGGTGTGACCAATTGCATCATGTTTCCGCTGGCTGTGGCTCTCGCTTCTATCAACTGCCATATGACGTTCTGCCACATGCCGATAGGACCACCGGGAGCCGATGGGTGAAGGTTGATTACTGGGTAACGATTACACAATTCGGGGCTAAAGATGAGAAGGTAGCCGGCCAGGACGCAAAGCTCTGGATTGAAAGGGGCCAGCAGCTTGATAGTCTCTCGGTCGTATTGCACCCGCCATTCGGGGTCGTCTCCTAGTTCTCTTTTGAAGCGGCGGAAGGAACGGGTGACGAGTGGATAACCGAAACCCTGGACTGCATCGAAGAAACGGTCGGTGGGCTCAAACTCCCCAGGCTCGCGGTTGCTAAAGACGAATTCAACGCTTATGGGCAAACTGCCACTTTCTACAGCGTTGTGGACTGCGGTCACGAGCTGCAAAGAGCCCTGTCCTCTGCCGGTAGCGAAGAGACCGATGCGAAACACTTTCCCTAGAGCGACCTCCTACCCGAAATGAGGTTAGTGAGAGTAGCTGAACCGAAGATACTTGGACCGCAGTTTATTTAAAGTAGAGATCAAATGAACTAAGGGGGAGGATCGTTTTCCTACGATCCTTGCTTCTCTCAGTGACGCAAGGAAGTCTCCTTGATCATTGAAGAAAGGCATGATGACTGCAACCTGACCGAGTTCCATGGTGCTATGCGCGTCGCTTCCGGCCCCCTGCACCAAACCATGTTTCTCTGCCAGAGCTTTGGCGCGATCGTTGTCTCTCAGCAGGGTCGTTCGGGAGTTGAAGACTTCAACGATGTCTATGTAAGGGAGGATCGTGCTCAACTGCGATTCGTTGAGTGGTGAGTACCGAACACGGTCATAGGGGTGCGGGATTGACACAAGCCCACCCTGTTCCTTGATGGCGCAGCATGTTTCTTCTGGGGAGAGGCCGGGAGGCACTCGCTCGTTTAGAAAGAGGCCGGTGATTTCACCAAATGGTGTCTTGATCTCCTCAGCGACGATGACTTTCAGTTGGCTAGGTGCTAATTCCCTCACGGCTAGGGCCCCATCAATCTGATTGTGGTCAGTGACTGCGATGCATGTCAGACCCACCTTGAGGGCTCGTTTTATGAGCGATTTTGGCGGTGTAGCGCAGTCGTTAGAATGCCAAGTATGCATGTGAAAGTCGCCGCGCAGCATTATCAGGTTTGTGGCTCCTCTTCGGTCGCAACCCGAGCGGTGAACGCAGTCTGCAACTCGGTGATTCTCAGCTGAGCGGAATCGAGCTGATCAGAACACGTTCTGACCAGCTCCATCCCCTGCTCGTATAGTTTTGTTGCTTCGGCCAATGTCAGCCCGCCTTTGTCTAGGGCTTGAACAGTCTCTTCGAGTTGGCGAAAAGCACCCTCAAAATCTAGTTCGTTTTCCTGAGGCTTACTCACGCGGATATCTTAACCTGGAACCACCATGCATTCTAGGATGGTGTTTTGCGGTGTCGGCACGGTTACGGAGGAACCCCTGCGTGATTTATTGAAAGACACGGCTACGAGTCTTTCCAAAGGGCTCGTTGTACTGCTGAGGGCTTCCTAACTGGGCGCTTGTGTTGCTTGGGACCCATAGACGGACCAGTGTTTGCAGCGATGACCTGAAAGCTGCCGTCAGTCATGTGGACTGAAAGCTGGTCACCGGATCTAACCTCCGAGGAGTGAGAGACAAGGGTCTTGTCAGCCTGGTGCTCGACTAGTGCATAGCCTCTATCCAGCGTGTTGGCAGGATTCAGTGAGTCAATCTGCAGTTGTCTGCTCCGCAGACGTTCTTTACATAAGGCCATGTCGCGGGCCATCAGGGTACTAGCTGTTCTGGCCAATTCGTCAACACGCTGGCGATGATTTGTGATGTCCGGACTGTGGTGCTGTATTTGAGTAGCCAACCGTTGGAGCGCTTCCCTGTGGCTGGACATGCGCTGGCGCAACTTGTCGCGGAGGGACCCTTTTGACTCGGTAAGACGGACCATTAGATCCCGGCGGTCCGGCACACAGATCTCTGCGGCTGCCGAGGGGGTTGGGGCACGGTGGTCAGCTACGAGGTCCGCGATGGTGAAGTCTGTTTCGTGGCCGATGGCACTGACGATGGGGACGCGGCTCGCATGGATTGACCGTGCTACAGCCTCCTCGTTGAATGCCCACAACTCTTCGAGAGATCCTCCTCCCCGTGCGAGGATGGCCACGTCAACGTTTGAGCGGTCATTGACCGCTTTCAAGGCCTCTAGGATCCCTGGTACTGCTTGATCTCCTTGGACTGGAGTGTGAACTACTATGAGTTCGACGAGGGGGAAACGTCGCTCGATCACGGTCTGGATATCGTGGCGCACCGATCCAGTAAAAGACGTGACCACCGCAACAACGCGGGGCAAAAAAGGTATAGGGCGTTTTCTAGAGGGGTCGAATAGGCCTTCGCTTTCCAGCTTGGCCTTCAGCCGAGTGAATTTCATGTGGAGCTCGCCGACGCCCTCTGGCTGCACTTGGTCGGCGATCAGTTGGATGTCGCCTCGGGCCGAGTACAATCCGATGCGGCCGTGCGTAGTGACGGAGGCACCATCTTGCAGATGTTCGGTGCCAAGCCCAGCGTTTCGGAACATGACTCCCCGGAGTTGGCAGTCGCCATCTTTCAGCGAGAAGTACGCGTGACCGGCTCCAGAACGACTAAGGTTTGAGACCTCGCCTGTGATGTATAGATCGGATAGGGTGACATCGGTGCTTACAAGATCACTGATGTATTGCGACACTTGTGTGACTGAATAGATGGGCATTGGCTCTCCGTGAGGCCCAATCATCGCTTGGGGAGCCCTTGTTGGGCAAGTCGCCTTAGTCTATGCCGCCGCTACATCCATCTTGGGGGCTTTGGTCAGGTCTAGGGCTTTGCCGTCTTTTAGGACCACAATGTCTTCGATGCGCACGCCTCCCCATTCAGGGAGGTATATGCCAGGTTCGATTGTAAAGACCATCCCGTCCTGAAGTTCGTCCTGCATGTTGCGAGACACTCGAGGGTTCTCATGTATGTTCAATCCCACGCCATGCCCGGTTCCATGGCCGAATTTGTCTCCGTAGCCACCTGCATCAATGACGTCTCGGGCTAGTTTGTCAGCTTCATGGCCAGACATCCCCGCCTGAACTGCACTAATCGCGGTTTCTTGCGCGACGAGGACCAAGTCGTAGATTCGCTTGTACGTGTCGTCAGGAGTGCCGATGTAATGCGTTCGTGTGATGTCGGAACAATAACCTTTCACTTTCGCGCCCATGTCGATCACGATCGGCTGGTTGGGTTGTATTTTCGTGTCGCTTGGACGGTGGTGCGGCCGGGCTGCGTTCTGGCCG
>CAZUGG010000145.1:0-4064 GCA_964619905.1 uncultured Dehalococcoidia bacterium | reverse complement strand
CGAGAAGTTCGAATACCGTAAAGGGTACAAATTCTCCACCTATGCCACCTGGTGGATTCGCCAGGCGATCACAAGAGCGATTGCGGATCAGGCGCGGACTATCCGTATTCCAGTCCACATGGTGGAAACGATCAATAAGCTACTGCGTGTGAGCCGACGACTGGTCCAGGAGTACGGTAGGGAGCCGACCTCCGAAGAAATCAGTCAGGGTATGGAGATCCCGCCCGAAAAGGTGCGTGAGATCATCAAGATTTCGCAGGAGCCCGTCTCGCTCGAAACTCCCATTGGGGAAGAGGAAGATAGTCATCTAGGCGATTTCATTGAGGATAGGAGCGCGCTCGCCCCGGCCGATGCTGCGTCCCACCAGCTGTTGAAAGAGCAGGTCGAGCGTGTCCTTGATACTTTGAACGACCGTGAACGGCGAGTACTCCAGCTACGATTCGGTCTAGAGGATGGGCGGAGCAGGACGTTGGAAGAGGTGGGTCGCGAGTTCGCAGTCACGCGGGAACGCATTCGGCAGATCGAGGCGAAGGCGTTGCGGAAGCTGCGTCATCCGAGTCGGAGCAAGAAACTCAAAGACTTCCTAGAGTAATCGAGAGTTCGGCTGGAAGAGGAAAAGGATGTTTCCATGCCCCTTGTCCAAAAAGGGGGAAGATGGATCGTAATCTCCGGGATCAATTGGAGCCGATCTTTTGAAGTGCGCTAGAGACCTGCTCGGCGAGTGTTAGCGACTGAACGTCGTCGACTAACGACAGTGCGGCCTGAGCTTCGGATCGGCTGTAACCAAGGGCGACCAAAGCGGCCAGTGCGTCATTGACCGCGCTTATTGAGGGGCCCCCCGGTTCGGCTGAAGCCCACTCCTTGTCTAGCACTGGCTTAAGCTCCAGTATGATACGCGCCGCAGTTTTCTTTCCAATGCCAGGGGCCTTCGCGATCGAAGTAGTGTCGTCGTTGGCGATGGCTGCCGCTATTTGGTTTGCGTCCCACACTGAAAGTAGGCGTAGTGCTTGACGGGGCCCTACGCCGTTCACATTTGTGAGCAGCAGAAACAGTCGTAGGTCTTCAGGGCTTGTGAAGCCATATAGGGCCAGTTCATCCGGTCGCACCACAAGGTGTGTTTGTACGAAGACCTCGCCACCGGCGGGTCCGAGAACCTCGAGACTTCTAGTGGGCATAATGACTCGATACCCTATCCCTCCAACTACCACAACAGCGTGATCGAGCCCTATGGAGTGCACGGTTCCTTTTAATGAGTCGATCATTGAGGTTTTTACTCTGCCGACATCTCCAGTAATGCCGCCTCTCGAGTGTGGCACAGGGCTACAGCAATGGCGTCAGAAACGTCTAGAGGGTGCGCGGAAAGATCGATCGCTAGAGTCATCTCGACCATACGGCACACCTGTTCCTTATCCCCGGCGCCATAGCCGGCGACCACCTGTTTCACTTTTGCTGGCGGATACTGAAAGACAGGTATACCTGCTCCGACTGCTGCAATCATAATGACCGCCCGTGCTTCTCCCACAGCTAGAGCGGCCTGTCTTGGAGCACGAACGACGAATGGCTTCTCAATAGCCACTACGTCGGGTTTTTCACGTTTGACCAGGTCAGAGACCTCGGTGTGTATGTGCCACAGCCGATGTTCAATCGGGTGTTTGGCAGGAGCCCGTATAGCGCCGCACTTTATGAGTTCAGCGTCTGAGCTATCACCCGTGAGCAGTCCGTAGCCGGTTGTGATAGTCCCAGGATCCAAGCCGAGAACTAGCATGTTGCTAGTCTTCCACGCTGGTAAAGACTTCGTCTGGAAAGTCTGCGTTGGTATAGACTTTTTGAACGTCATCAAGATCTTCAAGGCTGTCAATAAGCCGCAGGGCTCGTTTGGCTGCACCGGCGTCGATTGGCGTGGGTGTTTTGGCCACCATCTCTAGCTCCGCCGAAAGGACGTTGGCACTCTTTGCCTGGAGAGCCTCACGTACGTCCTCGAGCCGCTCGACAGGGGTGAAGGCTTCCATTGATTCAGCATCCGTCTTGACGTCATCTGAACCCGCGTCGATCGCTGTCAAGGCTAGCTCTTCAACCTCATCCTCGGGGGCCTCAGCGGTTACCACTCCCTTCTGTTCGAAGAGCCAGGCTACGGAGCCGGATTCGCCCATGCTTCCACCGAGTTTGTTAAAAACGTTGCGAACTTCAGCAACAGTTCTGTTGCGGTTGTCGGTTAGCCCCTGAATGAAAATGGCCGCGCCGCCCGGGCCGTAGCCCTCATAGCTGACCTGCTCGTAGTTGACTGCCTCGCCACCTTCTCCGGTGCCGCGCTTGACCGCGCGGTCGATGTTATCGAGGGGCATGTTGCCGTCGCGGGCCTTCTGGATCGCTAGACGGAGCCGGAAATTTGCGGCAGGGTCGCCGCCACCCTCACGAGCTGAAATTGTGATCTCGCGAGTCAATTTGGTGAACAGTTGGCCGCGGCGTGCGTCAGTGACACCCTTCTTGTGCTTGATCTGCTTCCATTTTGAGTGACCAGCCATGACCACCTTATCTTAAGGCTCGCAGCGAGACTCGACGAGCCTGGATTGGGAGCTGAGGACTGAGACCGATTGTATCCTACGTTCCGCTATAGCGCGGAGTTTATGGCTTAGGTTAGTCGGTTACATAAGGCCTGGTAGCAACTCAACGGCAATGCAACTGGTTTCCTTGTTGATTTCTTTTACCACCTCACCGATTACGGGGAGGAGCACTTCCCCGAGAGGACCTTGTACGACAAGTACGTCGTTAGCCCCCGTCGATATGATCTCCGTTACCTTGCCAAGATCGGTGCCATCCAAGGCTAGGACGTTCATGTCCATTAATTCGTAGTGGTAGTACGTGCCTTCAGGCAACGGCTGCAGTTCGTCTGGATCCACATAGATTTCGAGGTTGGCGAGCGTGGCTACCGCTTCACGGCTGTCTACGCCTTCTAGCTTCACAATGCGACCCTCTCTAGAGGGTCGGCTTTTGGATATGATGAATTCGCGGCCATCGATTGTGACTGCATGCCCCGCTGCGAAGCGCTCCGCATAGTCGGTCCATTCTTCGATTCGCGCTTCACCGTTCTTTCCGAACGGACGGCGGACAAAACCGACTAGAACTGGGCCATGAAGGTCGCTGTTTGCTTCCGGCAAAGCCTGGGGTGAAGCGGAGACGATGCCCACGCTGGATATTCCTAGGGGATCTCCAACGTCACGCGGGTCCCGTTCTTAACGGCTGCAACCCTAAGCAGGGTCCGCATAGCTTGGACGACACGGCCCTGACGGCCTATGATCTTGCCTTTGTCGTCCTGCGCAACTTCTAGCCGGATGACGACTCGGTCTTCTTCTTCGGTCTCAGTGGCTACAATCTCGTCAGGGTGATCGGCTATCGTCTTCGCGATGTACTCAATCAGCTCCTTCATTCGATGTCACCGCCGTGAGCAGATTATGCTGTTTGAGGATGCGCGCGACCCGATCCGAAGGTTGGGCACCCCGCTGAAGCCAGTAGGAAGCCTTTTCCTCATTGATCTCCACCACAGCCGGATCCGGTACTGGGTTGTAGAAACCGATGATTTCTTTGAAAGCCCCGTCACGGGGGGCCGCGACGTCAGCTATGACGATGCGGTAACTTGGCGCTTTCTTAGCGCCCACGCGACGAAGCCTTATCTTAAGCATTTTTGATTAGCCCTCGGATAGCAAACAGATTTAGGGTACAAAAAACCAGTATAGAAGGGGTGGCGCCATTGTCAATCGGAAAGGAGCTTCCTGGTTTGCTTGAAACAGTATTTCGCGCTCAGTGGAGGTAGGCAGGTGTTTCTAAAGAGCTTATTTGGAAGTTGCGCATCTTCGGCCATGGTTATGGTCTTTACTGGCGCCTGCATTTCGTCGGACCTGAGGCCGGTACCTTCTGCGACGCCCCTCGCCATTACTGTTTCCGATACTAATCGTCTCTTCAGTATAGAGATCCCATCCGACTGGCGTGGCGGTCGAATCTCTGATCCCGATGGTAAGTCACTTACGGTGCGCCGTGTGCTCGAGGGCTCCGGCACACTTGTACAGGGC
>CAZUGG010000144.1:0-7323 GCA_964619905.1 uncultured Dehalococcoidia bacterium | reverse complement strand
CAAGATGTCGACTCCGCCGAGCTCGCTCACCGTTTTGCTAACCAACGAAGTGACCTGGTCGTAGTCACGAATGTCAGTGGTGATTGCGATACCCTTGCGGCCGATGGCAGCCACTTCTTTTGCTACCGCATCTCCCCTTTCAGCTATCTTGTCGGCGATGACGACATCGGCGCCGAACCGCGCGAACGTGTGGGCTATCCCTTTACCGATGCCGTCTCCTCCCCCGGTGATGATTGCGACTTTGTTGGTGAGCAGAATGTTAGATGGGTCCATGGTGCGCCTCCTCACTGCGGCCAAGAGTGGGTCATGATAGCTGATTCGCCAGCACTATCGGGGAATCTACCTGTTGGAGGTGGTATCTCTCTCTTGTCACGCCGCGGGAATAATGTGGGCCTTCCCTCGAGAAAGTGCCGATGCTATGATTGGCGTTCATGGAGGGATCGCATAGTCTGGCCTAGTGCACCCGCCTGCTAAGCGGGAGGGGTTCGCGCCCCACATGGGTTCAAATCCCATTCCCTCCGCCAGCAAGCAGTCCTTAGAGGGATTCCCGGAGATGAAATGATCTTTAGGGGAGTTTTTGTACCCTAAAACAGGGGCAAGTTTGTGACCTAAATCACAATGTCAACTTATCATATCTGGACCATAGGCTGTCAGATGAACGTTGCCGACTCCGAACGGTTAGCCAACGCGCTGGATCGCCTCGGCTGCGAGCCAGAACCTGTCATGGAACGGGCCGACATCATCGTTCTGAACAGCTGTGTTGTGAGGCAAGGTGCCGAGGACAAGGTGACGGGTCGGCTAGGGTCGCTGAAAAAGCTCAAGAGAGAGCAGCCTGACAAGCTAATAAGCTTGATGGGCTGTATGGTGGGTCCGGATAATACGGATCTTGAAACACGGTTCCCGCAGGTCGATTGCTTTATGCGACCTCAGGAATTTGGGCCCCTTATCCAGCTGGTGGAAGCACAGGAAGGGACCTGCATGGACACCTCGGTGCCTTTAGTCCCGAGCACGCCGTCCGTGGCCACTTTCATTCCGATTATTCACGGATGCGACAAGTTCTGCACCTTCTGTATCATCCCCTACCGACGAGGCCGTGAGAGAAGTCGACCGATCGAAGAACTTGTTCGTGAAGCAGAGATGCTTGCTGTGCGTGGCGTCAAGGAAGTCACACTGTTGGGGCAGAATGTGGATTCCTATCGCCTCGATTTGCCCGGCGAGCCGGACCTAGGCGATGTCCTGAGGGTGATTAACGAGGTAGGCGGCATCGAACGGATTCGATTTCTTACCTCCCACCCGAACGACATGAGCGAACGCAGCATTGATGCCGTCGCTGGCTTAGACAAGGTGTGCGAGTTCATTAACCTTCCGGTTCAGGCAGGAGATAATGGGGTGCTCGAAGCAATGAGGCGGGGGTATACACGGGAGCAGTATCTTGCGAAAGTGGACCGCATTCGTGCCGCCATGCCTGAATCAGGTCTAACCACCGATATTATCGTCGGCTTTCCAGGGGAAACTGAAAAGGCGTTCGAACAAACGGTTGACTTGGTGAAGCGAGTTCGCTTCGACAAGATCCATATCGCGTCTTACTCGGTTAGGCCTGGCACGATAGCGTCAAGAAAGCAACCCGATGATGTCCCTGCCGAGGAGAAAAAACGGCGCAATACGACGCTGGAAGCAATCCAGAACGATATCTCGTCGGAGATCAACGGGAGTTATGTGGGGCGAACCGAGGAGATTCTCGTTGAGGGATCCAAGGATGGTCGGTGGCAAGGGCGAACGAGGTCCAACAAGCTTGTCTACCTAGAAGGGGCTGGCCGGTTTCATGGGGAGATCATGGACGTGGTTGTTGAGGGGGCTACGGCTTTTTCATTGACCGGCCGGGCGAAGGAAGGTTCTAGAGTGGTGTTGTCGCAAATTGGCTAACAGAGAACATCAACAAGCTGGAAAGAGGAGTCGGTAGTTACTATGACCCTCAGTTTTGTCGGACCCGGCAGCATTGAAGTGGGGAAAGGCTGTGATGCGGACCGCTCGCTTGAGGATCTCTTGTATCGTACCGAGTTATCCAGCAAAACTCCTTCGCGGCTGCCTGCGAAGTATCTGGGCATGCCGGCTGAAGAGATCCATGACCGTATTCTCACGGCAAGGAAGAAGCTAGGAAACCGACTCGTGGTTCTGGGCCACCACTACCAGAGAGACGAGATCATCCAGTATGCTGATTTTCGAGGCGATTCGTTCAAGCTGGCCCAAAACGCGGCAGCGCACCCGGAAGCCGACTATCTGATCTTTTGCGGTGTTCATTTTATGGCGGAGAGCGCCGACATTCTGAGCGCTGAACACCAAAAGGTGATCCTGCCTAATCTATCCGCGGGCTGTTCGATGGCGGATATGGCTCCGACATCAGATGTCTTGGCCTGTTGGGATCAGTTGCAGGCCGTCGGAGATGTTGCTGGCACCATAACTCCGGTGACGTACATGAACTCGACTGCAGCTCTCAAAGCTTTCTGCGGTGCGAACAATGGACTAGTGTGCACCTCCAGCAACGCCAAAGCTGTGGTGGGCTGGGCCCTGGGGCAGTCGGAGAAGATACTTTTCTTCCCTGATCAACATCTTGGTCGCAATACGGCGATCCAGTTGGGTTATTCTCCGGATGACACCGTGGTATGGGATCCCTTCCAACCTTTGGGGGGGAACACAGAAGAAGGGTTGAGGCACGCGAAGTTCATACTGTGGCGAGGCCATTGCTCCGTTCACAAGCGCTTCACTGTTCAACAGATCGAAGACGCCCGAGAGCGTTTCCCTGGGATCAACATTATTGTCCATCCAGAGTGCGAGATGGAGGTTGTGGAGATCGCTGACTACGTTGGTTCAACGGAGTATATAATCAAGACGGTCCAGGAAGCGCCATCAGGAACGCAGTGGGCGGTTGGGACCGAGATCAACCTGGTGAAACGCTTGGCGGACGAGCACCCAGACAAGCCGACTTTCTGTCTTGATCCCGTGGTCTGTCCATGCTCGACCATGTACCGCATTCATCCTGCCTATCTGGCGTGGGTTGCCGAGGGCCTAGCCGAGGGCGACGTCATAAACCAGGTTGCGGTTGACGAGACCGTTTCCCACTGGGCCAAGGTTGCGCTAGAGCGAATGCTCGAGACGACCTAGGGGTCGAGCTATTCCGTTAGAGACGGACTACGATTTTGTCATTGTTGGCTCCGGCATAGCCGGACTCTATTCGGCGCTCTTTGCCGCTGAGTCCGCGAGAGTACTTGTTCTCACCAAGGGAAGTGCTCAAGAGAGCAATACCCAGTACGCGCAAGGCGGCATCGCGGCCCCCATAGGGCCGGGCGATACCCCAGGCAAGCATGCACAGGACACCGCGCGTGCTGGCGCTGGCCTTTGCGATCCGGCGACCGTCAAGATACTCACTGACGATGCGCCAGATCGGATCGCTGACCTCATCCGACTTGGGGTGCCTTTTGATTCGGACGAGGGGGTCATTGTTCTGGCGCGTGAGGGAGCCCACTCCTTACCACGTGTGCTGCACGCCGGCGGTGATGCTACGGGTAGGCATATAGAGCTCACGCTTTTCGATGCGGCAAGGCAGCGGGGCATCGATATCCGCGAGTTCGTCCAAGGCACCGAGGTGCTCATGAGGGACGGCGAAGTAAAGGGCCTCAAAGTCTTCGATTCGAGGAGAGGCGAGATTTCGCAAGTCAGTTGTCGGCACTTGGTCATGGCGGCAGGTGGGGCGGGGCACCGCTACCGCATCACGACTAATTCCAGCGTTGTGACAGGAGATGGCGTGGCTTTAGGCTTTGAGGCCGGCGCGGAGGTCATGGATATGGAATTTTTCCAATTCCACCCTACGGCATTGACGTTGAGCGGAGCGCCCCCGTTTCTGATCTCTGAGGCCGTCCGTGGAGAAGGTGCGGCTCTGCTTAACACGAAGGGCCGGCGTTTCATGGAGCGATACGATCCTGGGCAGGAGATGGCTGCCCGGGACATTGTGGCACGGGCCATAATGTCGGAGATGAGATCATCCGGCACGGATAATGTGCTCCTTGACCTTCGCCATATGGAGCCGATCGCAATCACCTCCCGATTCCCTTCGATCTATCAATTCTGCTTACGCTATGGACTAGACATAACTAGGGAACCGATTCCCGTGGCGCCTGCAGCCCATTACATGATGGGAGGCCTCAAAGTCTCGGCCTCTGGGCACACCAATGTGCCAGGACTCCTCGCGGCCGGGGAGGTCGCCTGCACCGGTGCTCACGGCGCGAATAGACTCGCGAGCAACTCGCTGCTCGAAACTATCGTTTTCGCGAAACGCATGGTGGACGAGGCTGTCCATGGCAAGCCGGCTCGGGGCATGGCTACAGGTTCGCAGCGTCGCGAAGACCGGTGTTTACTACCCGATCGAAAGGTTGATGCCCGGCACTACGAAGAACCTAGTTTCGATGCGCTACGATCGATCATGTGGGACTGTGTCGGGATCGAGAGGGATGCGGTAGGGTTAACACGTGCCGCCTGCACGCTGGCGGCATGGGCTCCTGCGGTGCCCCAACCCAAAGATCGCGCAAGCTATGATTTCCGCAACGCAATCATCACGGCCCGGCTCATCGCCGAATCAGCTCTGGCTCGTCAGGAAAGCCGTGGCGCCCATACCCGCACGGACTTCCCTCACACGTCAGTGGATTGGGAGAAACACCTCGTCTACAGCCGAAGATAGCATCGCCAGTTATTTCAGGCGACTGTAATGGGCAAGATTACGCAATTTGAGCCCTTCAGGACCAGGCGTGAGCTTATTGCCCTTTGAAAGGCGATCCGCTTCTTCATGATCTAGGTCGGATTCGTAGATGGCGAGAAAGCGGCCATAGTCGGGGTTGGGAACACAGATCTCGTATCGGGTGGCCGAGTGGTATGCGCCGCTAGCAAGAAACTCGCTGATGTGGGTGTTGTTGTACCAGTGATTGAAGTCGTCGATGGTGGTGTCGTCCGTATAGTCGACGTTCACAAGCAGCGCTGTCTTTGTCGGCTTGTTCGCGGGTGCTGATGCGTGCAAAACCTTGAACGTGTTCACTAAGGCTACGATAGAGGCTGGTCGCGGTGCATTGGGATCGGCGTTCTTGGCAAGCGCCGTTCGCAGGCTGATCCAAGAGTCTTCGACTGTACTGAAGGGGCATTCGTACAGGGCCATGTGGGTGGCGTCCAATGGCGCCTTGCCTGTTTTGCGTTCAAAGCGTGTGCCCGCTGTGAAGATACCTGGTTCGAGGACTTCAGGCATGTGTACGTCGATGTACCAGCTTCCCCATTCGGCGGGGCTCACTCCCTCGCCTGGGGAGTTCATAACTACTAATGCGCCTTCGTGTTCACGTCCGTCCATCCTGTCTCCTCCTTTAAGTTCCTTCTTTCACCGATTAGTTAGAGCTGCCTCGGGCCAGTCGATGAACCTTGCCTGCAAGTATTACTGCTAATCCGAACATAGCGATGCCAAGTGGAACGTGAATCGCTGAAAACCACCGCACGTCTTGGGTGCCTTCCCCCAGACCTGCTTGGATGATCCACAACACAATTAAAACCGTGGTCAGAGGGGCAATCCTGGTTGCCTTGTCAAACCCCGCTAGCAGGAGAGATGGCGTGACCCCGAGGATCAGGATGGCAAAGGACACTCGGCCTAGCCAGAGATGAATGTCGAGGAAAACGCGGTCGCTAGGATCCGCGTTGAAACCCCCAAACAGGAACCCTTGCAGGAGTATGACTATTGGCGTGAGCGTAATCAGGTAGACATAGAGCTTAGCGGCGCTGGGCCGCGATGTTATGTTGCGTAAGTGGTGCAATCGATTCTCCCTGGGGGCTACTAGTTTCTTAGCGGATGGCCCGTTTGCTTCTGAAACGGCAGTTTGGCAAGCTCCGCAAGCTGCCCAATAGTAACGGATTAAGTGGGCCGATGGCTCCCCCACAACGGGATTCACCTTGCGGACACCGGTTGCGCTAAAATGTCGTGGGCTTAGACCCAGGCAGGTTAATCGGGGGTGGACTCTTGACTTCGGTCTCGGCATTGATGGGTGCGCAGCGCATGCTTGGGGCGTGCCGTTTGCAACAGGTTGATACAACGCCAGTGTGGTTCATGCGCCAGGCGGGGCGTTGTTTCCAAGAGTACCGAGACCTGCGTGAGAAGTACGATATTCTCACGATCGCGAAGACCCCTGAACTATCAGCCGACGTGACTTTACTCCCCGTCGATCAGCTCGGCGTCGATGCGGCGGTGATGTTCGCCGACATTATGCTGCCATTAGACGGTATGGGGATTCCATTCCACATAGAGCCCGAAACGGGGCCCATTATTGAGGACCCGATCCGCACGGAAGCCCAAATCGATGCCATACGAGTCATCGATGCAGTTGAGGCAACCCCGTTCCTGTTTGATGCTATCCGGATTATTCGCGAGCGCCTAGGAGACCGGAGTGCGTTAGTCGGTTTCTCAGGATCTCCATTCACGCTGGCTTGTTACATGATCGAAGGCAAACCTTCACGCACCTACGACAAGGCCAAGGGGTTGATGCTGTCCCGACCAGAACTCTGGCATCGGTTGATGGAAAAGACCACCGAGGTGGTCATTCGCTACCTGCGAGAGCAGATTGTCACTGGGGTGGAGGTAGTTCAGATCTTCGACAGTTGGGTTGGAGTCCTTAGCCCACAGCAGTATCAAAGCTTTGTCACGCCGTACTTAAGCCGGATATTCAGCGCCATTCGAGACACGGGGGTTCCCTCGATCCATTTCGGAACTGGTAACGCATCACTGATCGATCTTATGAATGCCGTTGGTCCAGATATCATGAGCTTTGACTGGCGGGTCGACCTCGATGCGGCTTGGGCACAGATTGGCTACGACAAAGGGGTACAGGGGAACCTCGACCCCGTACTCTTACTTGCTCCGTGGGAAGCGATACAGGACGGGGTCCGTGATGTTCTTCGACGTGCCCAGGGGCGCCCTGGCCATATCTTCAATTTAGGCCACGGCGTGCTGCCCGAAACGATCCCTGACGACCTCAAACGTATTGTGGATTTAGTGGACGAGGATGGTCGTAAGTGACGGTTGCGCCGCGTGGCGTGATTCTGATGACTTTCGGCTCGGTGACCACAGCCGAAGAAGTTCCCGCCTACCTTGAACGGATCCGTGGTGCGCCTGCCCCAGTTGAAGTTGTCGAAGAGATGCAACGTCGATATCGCATTATTGGTGGCTCGCCATTGACGCGAATTACTCGGGATCAGGCGGGGGCACTTGAGGAGCAACTCAACCTACGCACCCCCGGGGCCTACAGG
>CAZUGG010000143.1:0-4898 GCA_964619905.1 uncultured Dehalococcoidia bacterium | reverse complement strand
GCTGCCACGACCTCCGCCTCTGCGTCGGCGAGTACTATTGGCCTCGATCGGTTTACTTCGTCTAGAAGCCCTCTCGCTTCCACTAGATCTAATTCGGCCCGTAGTAGCTGTTGAACGAGGGATTCGGATTCCAATTCAGCTATGGGCTGCCCGGCGGTTATGTGGTCACCCTTGGACACGAGTACCCGATTTACGATTCCTTTACCCATAAAGCTGAGTTGGGATTGGTCCTCGAACGCAACATTGCCAGTAGTGGAAACGGCCAAAGCAATGTCTCCTGGTTCGACCCGAAACGCTTGACCTTGAGCCGCTACCGCGCCGTTGCCGGTACACCCGGATAGGATGACTGACAAGCCAACCGCCCCAGAGACGATGACCGCTCCCCATTTCAGACCTAATCTTTTCATGGTTTTTGCATCGTATAAAACGCAGGATGGGACTGCAACCTGATAACTGGCTGCGAAGTATCCAAGAGAATCGGCGATTAGCTGGGTTTTACCCTAACTTCTTCAACTCGGGACTCAGTGTCCTCGATTTCTCGGCCGAGGAACCAGAACGCGCGTACCACAGGAGCTGCATTGTTGGCGAGGGAGGCTATTAAGTAGTAGTACCCCCAGTCCGACATCTTGGAGATGTCAGTGATCGACGGGTAGGCTTCGCTGAATGTGTGTGAGTGATAAAACCCGAGGACGTCCAATCCTGCCTGGTCTGCTTTGTGCAAAACCTCGACCTGCTCCTTTGGGTCCAGCTCGTACTCCACCGGGCTCGCTTTGATATTGCGGGTTCGGTGCACTTCGGCCACGGTCTCACCTTTGCCGAGGAGGATCCCACAGCACTCGTTCGGGGCCTCGTCCCTAGCATGCTGGACGATCTCTTCCATAGTTGTTGCGGCGAGGACGATTGTGCGCATGACGCTTATCAGAAACTAGTTGGTGATTTGTACGGCGCCTGTCTCGCCTTCCGTTATTTCGCCTATGACCGTTGCTCTGGAGATTCCCCGGCTCTGCAGTTCCGTAAGCAGATTAGCGGACTTTGATGGCTTTATGGAGAGGAGTAGACCACCCGAGGTCTGTGGGTCATAAAGCAGTTTCAAGGATTCGTTGCTGACTCCACGGCTCAGTGTGACTGCCGGGTGGTGGTGATCCATGTTCCGTTGCGCCCCACTCTGCATCGTTTTCTCAGCGATCGCCAAGGTTTCCGCCCCCTCCATTCGGGGCACCGCGTTGTTGAAGACGCAGGCGCTTACACCGCTCTCTCTCGCCATGTTACATAGGTGGCCCAGCAGTCCAAACCCGCTGATGTCAGTACAGGAGTTGACACCCACCAGGAGGGCGGCTTCGGACGCATCCTTGTTGAGTGCTAGCATTTGACTCACTGCCCCTTCGAATACCTTGGGGTCAGCCTTGTCAAACTTGGCGGCTGTCGTGATGAGCCCAGAGCCAAGTGGCTTAGTTAATACGAGATGATCTCCCGGCTTTGCTTCCGAATTGGTCAGGACTTGTCCGGGATGTACGAGTCCTGTGACCGCCAGTCCGTATTTGGGTTCTGGATCCTTTATCGTGTGCCCTCCGACTATTGGCACGTTCGCTTCCGCAGCCTTTTCGGCGCCACCGCGGAGGACCTCTTTCAGTACGCTCTTCGGCAGGTCTTCCGGGAATGCGACGATGTTCAGTGCCGTGATGGGGCGTCCCCCTGTAGCGTAGATGTCACTAAGTGAGTTCGCGGCTGAAATGGCTCCGTAGGTGTACGGATCGTCTACGACGGGTGGGAAAAAGTCGACCGTTTGAACAAGAGCGGTTTGATCATCGAGCTTATACACAGCCGCGTCGTCGCCTGTAGCCACCCCTACCAACAGGTTTGGATGGTTGACCTGCGGCAATTCGCCGATGATTTCCTGTAGGTCACCCGGACCGTACTTGGCCCCTCAGCCGCCGCAACTCGCCAGGTGGCTTAAACGAATCTTTTGCTCCGCAGTCATCCGGTAACCCGTCCCGATTCCTTCTGTTAGAGGGCCTAAAGATTGTAGCATGGCTCGGTTGCGTCAAAGCCGGTTCGCATCAACCGTGCTTAATGTTTAGGCGTGTCTGGAGGAGCAAAGGCTTTACCCAGGTATCGTTGGCGAAAGAACCTGTGTCGAGTGCCTTCTCGGCTAGTCAGCAGAACCCTGTCCGGAGCCTTGACACACCCTGTTTGTGAATGTATTCTCAATCTGTCTTTTACAGGCAGATTTCACTCCGCAGAATTCGGTTCATGTTACGAGCCTGCGCTTCGGAGAGGTCATGGACCCCGAGCACCTGAATCACGTCGATTGGCGCAACATGAGCCTGATCCTACGCTATATTCTAGCGTTCGTAGGCACAGTCTTCGCGTTCGCCGCTCATATGGTCCTCGCTCACGCAATCATCCCGTCACTAATTTCATCAGGACACATCCCGGATGGCATTGCCGACCGCGCTCGGAAACTCCGCTTCCCTTTATATATGATGTCGCTCATGCTTGTCGGTGTTATAGCCTTTTTCTTGTCCGAGGCAGCCGACTTGACCCACGAATTGAGAAGGTTCTACCACAGAGACTGGATCTAACAGAGCTGTGGATAATTGCCGCCCTCTAGGGCGCTAAAAGGAGAATAGCGACCGGTGCCTAAGAAGCCGCTTGCGGTTACGATCGGCCTACCGATTGTAGTTCTCCTTTTCACAGTCGTGGCTATTTTTGGCGTCATGATGCTACTCAAGACGTGGTGGGGTCTCCCCTTCGACTTTCTCCAGCCGACCTCGGCGCAACCGATCGATTTTCGGCACGATGTGCACGTCGAGGCGCAGATCGATTGTCAGTTTTGCCATCGGACTGTTGCTGACACGGAGACCGCTGGAATACCGGCAGTTCAGCAGTGCTACTTTTGTCATAAGGACGCTGCGATCGATTCCCAGAATCCAGGCGAGGTAGAAAAAATCAGGTTCGCTTTCGAGCAAGGTGAGCCAATCAACTGGGTCCGCATTCACCGTCTACCTGATCATGTGCAGTTTGTTCACGACGCGCATGTCCGGTTTTTCTCGGAGCAAAACAACGTTGCCATTTCCCAGACGTGCTCGATCTGCCATGGTGATGTGGCTGCTATGGGCGTACCAGAGCAGGTCCGTAACCTGAACATGCGCGATTGTGTGGACTGCCATCGGGGCGGATACTTCAAGTATTTGGATAAAGAGGCAGAATTGGCGATCCGCCATGCCGTCGAGAGTGGGCACCGGTTGCCACCTCCCACGGACTGTGCGGCCTGCCACTATTAGGAACTCAATGGGCGTATCACGTAGAGACTTTCTTAAGCTGGTTGGTAGCGGGGCCGCAGGTGGCGCCGTAGTCGTCGCATGTCGCCCCAATGTCCGCGAATTCCTCGAACAGAGCCCTCACGAGATTCCTGAAGACCTCGTGTCCGGGCTAGAGAATTGGTATGCCTCCAGTCACGGTGAGAACGGGATTATCGTCCGAGTAATTGAAGGCCGCGCTAAGAAGATCGAGGGAAACCCGATTCATCCAATGAATGGCGATCCCTCTAGTGATCTAGACAAGCCGACTGGAAAGCTCAGCGCCAAAGGGCAAGCGCTTGTTCAGGAGCTTTATCACCCAGACCGTGTTCGGCGGCCTCTTGTCCAAGAGCCTCGAGGCTCTGGAAACTTCCGTGAGATCGGTTGGGACGGGGAAGACGGGGCTTTGAACCGCCTGCGTGCCATGCTGGAATTGGCACGTCAGGAAAACCGATCTTCGGAGGTCGTTCTCCTCAGCGATCCAATCGGAGGTGCTTTGGGCGCGATTGCCAATCGCTTCATGTCGGCATACGGCGGTCAATATATGACCTATGAGGCCCTTGACGACTTGAACCTGCGGCGTGCACTGACCGATGTTCTAGGCTCCGACAAGCTGCCGGAGTTAGACATCTCGAACGCCCGATACCTTTACAATTTCGGGGCCGATTTTTTAAACGGTTGGATTGCCCAGGTGCACCACTCCAAGCATTACGGCGAGTTCCGTCAGGGTGGCGAGAAGCGCGGCCGAATGGTGTCCATCGAATCTCGGTTTTCGATGACTGCGGCCAACGCCGATGACTGGGTTCCCGTTAAGCCAGGATCCGAGGGGAAGCTTGCCCTGGCGATTGCGCATGTCCTTCTATCGGAAGGGATGGCCGACGACTCAGCTGCTCAGGCCCTCTTCGGGCCGAATCCTTTGTCTGCTCTGAGCTCTTACGCCCCTGACCTGGTATCTGATTCGATCGGTGTTCCAGCGGACCGGATCCGTGAGCTTGCCACGGACTTTGGAGACCCCAAGCATCAACCGGCTCTGGCCGTGGGTGGAGGGTCTGCGGGCGCCCATACCAATGGGACAGCGAGCCTTCGGGCCATCTATGCATTGAATCTGTTAGTGGGGAATGTCGGCAAGCCAGGAGGATTGATCCTTAATCCGGAGCCGCCTATCACCTTAGGGTCACTGATAGATGAGGCGAATGGTCTTGTAGCTGGCCCCTCTGCTTCCCTGAATGAAATGCGAACGCTTACGGACCGAATGGCCCGCGGTGATGTTCGGCTCCTCATGGTACGGAACGCTGATCCAGTCTATGGGTTGCCAGGTCAGGTGGGGTTCGAACGGGCCCTTGATAAGGTAGAGGATGTAGTTAGTTTCTCTAGCTTCCTTGATGACACTTCGTTGCATGCGGACCTTATTTTGCCCAGCCATGTAATTCTTGAGGACTGGGGCGCGTGGACGCCAAATCCGGGCCCAGGCCACCAGGTCGTGAACTTCCGTCAGCCGGTGGTCCAAACTTTTAGCGACACTCGAGGCTTTGGTGATGTGTTGTTAGTAGCGGCGCAAGAACTCGGGCTCGAGGATGACCTTCCCTGGGAGAGTACGTA
>CAZUGG010000142.1:0-11541 GCA_964619905.1 uncultured Dehalococcoidia bacterium | reverse complement strand
ATACAACATCCCTGGATAAACTGTTCGTGCAAATGGGCCTCTTGTTGAAGTAAGGACCTCACTTGTTGCAGCGCTTCAACATCAGCTTGCCTGCTTTGGCACCGTCCCAATACGGTTTGGTCTCAGGCGTCGGTTTAGGGAGCGGGCCCTTGTAGACGATTTTATCCACCATCGGAAAACCTCTTTAGCTGAACTCGGTTATGGATTCTGGCCCTAATCGCCCGGAGAGTCTAGACGGAGCCGGTTTACCTCGCAATGAGAATCAGCGTTGACCGGTTCACTGGGCCAAGGATAGTGTGTAGCGAATTCTTGCGAGTAGACGCGGTCACCCACGCAGGAGCCTTAGCCGATCTGGAGCCGGCACCTAGACGGATCGTTATCATCGACACCGTGCGGGCCTCTTCCACAATCGCTCATGCCGTCTGTAGCGGGGCCAAACGAATCATCCCCGCCGCCTCCATCAGTGAGGCTTGGGATCTAAGGCAGCGCTTCGGTGTCGAGAAACCGCTACTGGGAGGCGAGCGCGAGGGCCTAAAGATCGAAGGCTTCGATCTCGGTAACTCGCCTCAGTCCTACACACCGGCGGTCGTAAGGGGACGAACCCTTATAGTTACCACTACAAACGGTACGCGAGCTATGCGAGCTGCGGACCGAATAGGACGCGTAGTCGTTGCGGCCTTAGTGAATCTACCTGCCGTGGTAGCCCATCTTCTCCATTGGGGTGACAACGTCCTCCTCGCACCCGTGGGGCGTGAGGGAGCTGCTGTGCTCGACGACCTAGTGTGCGCGGGAATGTACGCGGATGCCCTTGGAACCGCAGAACTCGACCTCAGTGAGACCGCACAAGAACTCCGCGAAAGATACCTAGGCTACGAAGGAAGTCTACTCGATGCGCTAAGGGATTCGGCCTCGGGTCAGGCTCTCATCGACGTAGGACTGGGCGGCGATCTCGATTACTGCGCGAAGGTGGGGGTCCTAAACTCGGTGCCTGTGATCGAGGGTGGAGTAATATCCGAAAGCGGCACAGCATGATCACTTTCCTACTGGTTGGAGGCGGCGGGTTCCTCGGCTCGTTAGCACGCTATGGCCTTACCAAGGCAATCCAGCGCAGTTTAGACGAACCCTCATTCTTCTTAGGCACCTCAGCAGTAAACCTAATCGGCTGTCTGCTAATAGGACTGGTCCTCGGACTCTTGGAACACCGCGCCGAAGACACATCTTACCTAAGGGCGTTCGTAGCTATCGGTATCCTGGGCGGCTTCACCACATTCTCTGCCTTCGGCTACGACACCCTGCATCTCTTGCGCGATGACCGAACCTTAGCTGCCATCTGCAACCTCCTACTGCAGCCAGCACTCGGCTTTCTTTTGGCGTGGGCAGGTTGGAGCGCCGCCAAGGCAGTTTAACCTCTAGATTTCTAGCTTATAATGGAGCCTCCCATAGAGGTCTTTAACCTTTCATGACTTCGGCTGAACTGGAGCCGGCACCAGACCGGGCAGATACTCCCAACAGCAGCCCCCCCAAGATCGTTTCAATTGGCGGCGGTACTGGAAGCTACAACCTACTTTCGGGCCTCAAGCACCACGACTGTGAGCTCACCGCAGTCGTCACCATGATGGACAGCGGGGGAAGCTCGGGAAGACTCCGCGATGAATTCGGCCATCTTCCACCTGGTGACTTACGCCAATGCCTACTGGCTTTGAGCCACGACGACCACTCGGGGCGAGTTCTCCGTCAGCTTTTCAACTATCGTTTCAACAAAGGGAACGGCCTGGATGGCCATAGCTTCGGGAACCTCTTTCTAACTGCTCTGACCGAAGTCACTGGGAGCGCCGAGAGGGCAATCGATGAGATGGGCCGACTGCTTAATATAAAGGGGCGCGTATTACCGGTTACTCTCACCAAGTCTAACCTCAGCGCGCGTCTCCGAAACGGGACGATAGTTGAGGGTGAGACAAACATCGACCGCCGCAAAACGGAGTCTGACGTTCCCATTGATTACGTCTACCTTGAGCCAAAAGCTTTCGTCCACCCGCTGACGGCAGAAGCAATCACGGAAGCTGACGCCATCGTGATCGGCCCCGGTGACCTGTATACCAGCATAGTTCCCAATCTGCTCGTGGAGGGTGTCAACGAGGCTCTTGAACGGTCAAAAGGTATTCGCATTTTCGTCTGCAACCTGATGACTAAACCTGCCGAGTCCGACGGCTTTAAAGCATCTGATTTCATACGGGAAGTACAAAACTACTTGGGCTCGAGGGTAGCGTTAAATCACGTAATCGTTAATAACCAGGCCCTTCCAGAACATATCGCCACGCGCTACTTGGGTGAACGCTCTACTCAAGTTGCTTTCGACGAAGAGGCTTGCCTGGCACTCGTGGAAGATCTACTCCCACGCCCACTGATGGCGGTGGCAAACTTCGTACGCCACGATCCCGATTTGCTAGCAGACGCGATCTTTGAACTTCTCTAAGTTTTATTAGATCCCCTGGCCAAGGCGTGGAAGGCTTTCGTCTGAAATCCACTTGCAGCTGGAGGCCACGCTTGTAGATTAAAGCTGCTCCCAAAGGAGGATCACAGTGGTAATTCTCAGAAATTTCAACTCTCCGGAACCATTGGGCTCTTTCGATATGAAATTGTCTCTCGTCGAGTTCGCCCATATAATCGCTCGAGCTCTTCCGCTCCAAAGCCCAGGAGATCCTAAATGCCCATCGTCAAGCTAGAGATCCAAGAAGGCATCGCCATAGTTACCCTGGACAATCCACCAGTGAATGCCCTAGGCGCTGAAGGCCAAGTGCAGATTTACGAAACTTTCGACAGCTTGCATGAACAGAGCGAGGCTCGAGTTGTGATCTTCACCGGAGCCGGAGAGCGCGCCTTCTGCGCTGGGGCAGACATACGCGCTCGCGTCGATGGAGACCCGGGATTCCCCGAAGACCACGGACGCCGAGCGAGAGAGGCATTCAATTCGATCTACGAATGCCCTCTTCCTGTGATTGGCGCGATAAACGGTCCGGCTCTTGGTGCAGGGCTAGCCCTTGCCGCATCCTGCGATTACCTACTAGCTTCAGATAATGCAAACTTTGGCCTGCCGGAGATCGACGTGGGACTCATGGGCGGCGCGCGCCACTTAGGACGGCTGTTCCCGCAGCAAGTAACCCGACGTTTGCACTACACCGCAGATCGCCTAACGGCAACAGAGGCCTACCGCTTGGGTGCTGTACACAAGGTGGTGCCATCGGACCAGCTGATGGACGCAGCTATCCAAGAGGCACACATCATCGCCGCCAAGATGCCCATGGGAATCAGATTCGCGAAAGAAGGCCTGAACATGATCGAGTGGATGGACCTCAAGAACGGCTATAGGTTCGAGCAGACGCGAACCGGGATCCTGCGTAAGACCGAAGACGCGGTAGAGGCGAAAAAAGCCTTTCTGGAAAAGCGCCCACCACTTTTCAAAGGGCGCTAGGATCAACCTTCAAAACAGTCTTTTTGCCTGCCAGTAATCTAGCGCCTTCTTGAAAGCAATAGCCGCTCTCTGAAAAGACGGGAAAGCAAGAATGCCCTTGCTCGTCAGCCTCTGGCGAAGCTCGACTGCTTCTCGTTCAGCTGACGTTGCTGTTACGAGGGTGAAAAACGGTTTCGCCCCATGCGCTTTCAGATGTTCGGCAATCGTGTTGTGGAAAACTTCGGCCTTCTCGTCTGACCCCCGAGCCATTGTAGAAACAAACATCTCCAGCCCAACAAAATCGATATTCTTATCATCATTCATGATCTGCAGCAGACGCTGAACAAGGTCAGGTGAGCCAAAGTTCCATGAGACATCGAGCGGGTTCTGATAACTACCGCCAATGACGTTGAAGAACGTGGCAAGCTGGTCATAACTCTTCTGTGTAAACCTTGGAACGTTGAGGCCCTGCTTAGCAAAAGCATCTGTTATAACAACAGACTCGCCTCCGGTCATGCACATGAGCGCCCCATTACCACCTTGGAGCTCTCCCAATCGAACCAGCGCAGCAGTGGTATCAACCATCTCATCAAGGCTATCAACTCGAATAGCCCCAGCTTGCTTGATCATCGCATCCCATACCCCCTGCGAGGCGGCTAGGGAAGCCGTGTGGGAAGTAGCCGCGCGAGCGCCTTGCTCCGTCTGCCCTCCCTTCCAAATGAGGACCGGTTTCTTCGCAGCGACCTGCCGAAGAACTTTAAAGAAACGAGGTCCATCTTTCACCCCCTCGATGTACATGCCGATCATCTCGATACCGGGATCCTCAACAAAATACTCCAAGTAATCAGCAGCCTCGAGAACGGCAGCATTGCCAAAGCTTACGGACTTGGCAAGCTTGATTCCGTGAACCGCATTGAGAGTCGTCGAAGTGTAGATCGTGTGAGTACCACTCTGCCCAATGAATCCAACCGGACCGGCTTCCCCGTGGTACTGATCGTCGTTCTGTCGTACTCCCGCGGCGGGATTAAAAATCCCCATACAGTTTGGACCTACCAACGGCATGGCCGCCTCGACCGCCATCTCCCGAAGTTTGTCCTGAAGACCACGGCCTTCGTCATCGGTTTCAGCAAACCCTGAGGAAAACATCGCCACGCCACCGACGTTGGCCGCAATCGCGTCCTTAAGAATGATCGGGGTGACGTTTCGGGGCACAGCCACGAGCACATAATCAATCGGCTCAGGGACATCTGCCATGCTCTTGAAGTTAGTGACCCCCAACTCTTCGATCCCGGGTATCTCATCTTCGTCCAGCTGGACCGAATAGAGGTTACCTTTGACGGTAGCCATGTTCCGAAGCCAGCTATAGTTTGTAGCCTTCTTTGCCCCAACGACAACAACCGTCTTGGGATTGAACATGCGATCGAGGCGCTTTCGGTCTACGGTCATGACTAATATTGGAACAGGGGTGCTAAGGGCGCCGGCTCACTTAAAGATAGCTACGCGTCTTCTAGTACAATCCGGGCGTCGACCGCCGCGAGTCCATCCTTATAGGCGAAGACTGGGTTGAGGTCGAGCTCCTTAATCTCTTCGTGCTGCTCGACATAGTTTGAGAGTTTAAGTATCGCCCGCTCAATCTCCTCTAAGTCGGCAGGATCCTGGCCACGATAACCCTCTAGGACTGGGAACCCTTTGATCTCTCGCACCATCTGCTTCACATCCCGATCGGTGAGAGGAACAATGCGGAAGGCTACATCCTTCAGAACTTCGACTAGTACGCCGCCAAGGCCGAACATCAGGACTGGCCCGAATTGGGGATCTTTGGACATCCCAAGGATAATCTCAGTGCCAGGTTCAGCCATCGCTTGCACCGAGACTCCATGAAGGTTGGCTGACGGCGCTGCCCGTTTGGCCGCAGAGATGATCTCATCGTGGGCAGCTCCAACAGCAGCATCGTCTGTTAGCCCCAACTTGACCCCACCTATGTCGCTCTTATGAATTATGTCGGGGGAAACGATTTTGAGCACCACCGGATACCCCAACTCCTTAGCTATCTGCCTCGCCTCGGCCTTATCCTTGGCGAGCCGGGTATCCGTGACCTGGATTCCTGCTTCCTTGAGCACTTGCTTCGCCTCTACTTCGGTGAGCAGGGTGCGACCTTCCTTACGGGCGGCTTGGACGACAGCATTTCCGGACATTAGGGAGTTCCTTTTTCTGTTGAGTACCGCGCTAGTATAGAAAGCGCTCAAAGCCTGTCAAGGAAACTGATTCTGATAGTGGTGCGAGCGCTGCCTAAGCCCCACTCTCCCCCGCCCTATGGGAGACGTGCGCCCTAACAAACGGGTCGAGGTCCCCGGCGAGAACCCCGTCCGGATCAGTCGACTCGAATTCCGTACGATGGTCCTTCACTAGCTTATAGGGATGGAGAATGTAGCTCCTGATTTTGTTGCCCCACTCCGCAGGAATGTAGTCCCCTTTTAGTTTCGCTTGTTCCTTAGTCTGCTTCTCCAGCTCAAGCCGCATCAGCCGCGAGGCAAGGATAGTCATAGCTGCTTCCCGATTTTGACGTTGTGAGCGCTCGTTCTGAACCGAAACGGTGACCCCCGTTGGCTCGTGAACGACCCGAACGGCCGTCGAGTTCTTCTGGACGTTCTGCCCCCCTTTACCACTGGCTCGGAAGTAGTCTGTTCGTAGATCGTCCGGATCAATAGTGACTTCAACCGGCTCCGCCTCAGGCATAACTTCAACCAGTGCGAAGGAAGTGTGGCGCGCATGATCAGCGTCGAAAGGGGAAAGGCGTACGAGCCTGTGCGAACCCTTCTCGGACTTCGCGTATCCGTAGGCATATTTGCCTTTGAGTTCGACCTGAACACTCTTGATACCAGCTTCCTCCCCGTGGGACATGTCAAGAAGGGTCGCATCGAACCCGCAACGTTCCGCCCACCGCAGGTACATACGTAGGAGCATTTCAGCCCAATCCTGAGACTCCGTCCCACCGGCGCCAGCGTGAATCGAGAGGAGCGCATTGCGGCCGTCATATGGCCCACTAAGAGCGAGATTAAACTCTAGCCTATCTAACTGGACCGTGATCTCACTAGCCTCGCTCTTTATCTCCTCCTTCATCCCCCGATCATCTTCGTGCTCGGCTAGGTCGAGCAATTCAGAGAGGTGACCAGCCTCAAGCTCTAACTTGCGCCACACTCCTACTGCGTCACGCAACTCCGAGATTCGTCGCATCTGCCTACGCGCCTCATCCTGATCGTTCCAGAAGCCCGGAGCTGCAGAGCGCTGCTGTAAATCCTCTAGTTCTTTCTCTTTGCCGAGAAGGTCAAAGACGCACCACGAGATCGTCGATACGTCTCTTCGAATCGTTTAACTGCTCGCGGAGTTCACCCATGTTCTAGTCTGGCCGAACAGGCTCTTCGTCGTCGGGCTCGTAGTGCCGAGGTCCTGGATCAGGCTCGGGCTCGAAGATTCTACTAACCGGAATCGGGTCAGGCTCGGGTTCGAAGACTCGCTCAGTCGGGATTCCCTCATCTTCTTTACCAGCTGCGCCTACATCAGACACTGCCTCGGCACCTTTCCCAACGGGGGCCGTTTCAATAAGAGCCTCAAGATCCCCTTCCGCCCCTTCTCCGAGTGCAATTTCGAAGCCTTCCCCATCACCGATGGGTTCCAGCAGTGTAAGCGAAGGCTCAGTCGGCTCGGCAAGTTCAGCCATAACCTCTTGGGATCTCGCAGGAATCAACCGTCCAATGATCACGTTCTCTTTGGGACCTTGTAACCGATCGACTGCGCCGCTGACGGCCGCCTCGGTAAGCACTCGAGTGGTCTCCTGGAACGAAGCCGCTGCAAGGAAGCTCTCAGTGTTAAGCGACGCCTTTGTGACGCCAAGCAGCACCGGTACTGCCATGGCGGGCTCCCCGCCCTCTGCAACGACCTTGGCATTCACCTCTTCATAGGCAAATCGGTCGAGTAGTTGACCGGGCAGAAGCTCGGTATCTCCAGGCGCCTCTACCCGTACCTTGCGAAGCATCTGCCGAACGATAATCTCAATGTGCTTGTCATTGATCGTGACGCCCTGGGCTCGGTATACCTTCTGGACTTCCTCAACCAGGTACTCTTCCACCTGCTCGCGACCGAGCACCGCCAGGATGTCCTGCGGGCTGATGGGACCAGCTGTCAGCTGGTCTCCTGCCCGGATTTCCTGGCCATCCTGGACCACGATGCGGGCAGCGGCGGGTATAACATAGGACCGTTCTTCACGTTCTTCGTAAGAGATCGTGATTAAACCCTTCCCGACTTCGGCCCGACCCGCAATGCGCGCGGTCACAACGTTCTTATTTTCTGTTTCCTCGCTCTCATCCTTCTTCTTCTTTTTCGTCACTTTACCCTGAGCTAAACTAGAGCCAACCTCAACGATCGAGTCATCCTCAATAAGTGGCTTGTACCCCTTGGGGATCTCGTGTTCGTCGCTGTACGTCTCGATGTGTACCACTGTGATACGGCGGCCCTCATCAGATTCGAGAACATCCAACTCGCCGTCTATCTCCGCAATGATCGCTTGGCCCTTCGGCGAACGAGCCTCGAACAGTTCTTCGACTCTAGGCAAACCACTGGTGATATCTATTCCGGCGATACCGCCCGTGTGGAACGTGCGCATCGTAAGCTGGGTTCCTGGTTCACCAATGCTCTGAGCGGCGATGATACCCATCGCCTCCCCCTCTTGTGCCAGTAGGCCCTTCGCTAGGCTGCGGCCGTAGCAGAGTTGGCAAACACCTCTACGCTCCTCGCATGTGAGCGGGGACCTTACGTGTACGCGATGGTGCTCTATACCAATGACAGTCTCGGCTTTCTCCCGGGGCATAGCCTTATGCTCCGTCAGATAGCGGACCGACTCGACCCAACTATCCGCAACCTTCAGGTCGTCCTTAGCAACCTTCGCCTTCTTTAGCGCTGCAATCCTATATTCACGCAACTGGGTGACCAACCGCTCCGCGATATCCTCGTCGATCTCTTGGTTCCTGTCGGCGATCACCTCACCAGTGAGGGGATCCGCAATCGGTGTCGCTAAGTATCTCCCAACGATGCCCTCTTCAAACGTGCCAACAAGAGGCTTGTCGGGGCGATCCATGATCCAAATGCCGTCGAAAGTTTCGCAATCCTCACTGTTGATAATCACGTCTTGCGAAACGTCGATTAAGCGCCTCGTCAAATAACCTGAGTCGGCCGTTCGAAGGGCCGTATCTGCTAGGCCCTTCCTAGCTCCATGCGTCGAGATAAAGTACTCGAGAACGCTGAGGCCTTCTCGGAAACTCGAGCGGATTGGCAGTTCGATGATGCGCCCCCGAGGATCAGTCATCAGTCCTCGCATACCAGCCATCTGCTTGATCTGAGCAATGTTACCTTTTGCCCCGGAACTGGACATGAGATACAGAGACCCATAGTTGGGAAGATGGTCTTTTATCACATCCTCCATCGTCTCAGAGGCTTTGGTCCAAGTATCCACAGTCTGTCGGTATCGCTCCTCGTCCGTGATGAGGCCCCTCTGGTATTGTTTGTCGAGATCGTGAACCTCAGTATCAGCACCCTCCAGGATTTCCGTCTTGACGCCCGGCACCTGGATATCGTTGATAGCAATCGTAGCGCCGGACTGCGTCGCATACCGGAAACCTAACCCTTTGATTTTGTCTAATACCTCTGCGGTCCCCTCATTCCCGAGCCGCTGATACGCTTCAGCAACCAGCTCCTTGAGTTCCCCCTTGTCCAGGACACGGTTGCGGAACTCCACCCCCGAATCTTCAGGAACAACCTCGTTCATGATGACGCGTCCCACTGTTGTTTCTGTGTAACCACTGTCGCCACGAACTCCCCTAACTTGAATGGGTGCTTGCAGGTCGATTTCTCCAAGATCGTGTAGGAGTTTGGCCTCCCAAGGCGAGCCGATCTTCCTACATTCGCCGACGGCGCCAGGTCGAATCTGCGTTAAGTAGTAACACCCCATGACGATGTCCAACGTCGGCGCTGCAAGCGGCTCACCAGAACTCGGCGAAAGCATGTTTTTCGTGCTCAGCATCAGGCGCTTCGCCTCAAGGACCGCTGCATGGGACAAGGGAACGTGAACCGCCATTTGGTCACCATCGAAGTCTGCGTTAAATGCCGCGCAGACTAGGGGATGGATCTGGATAGCGCTCCCTTCGATAAGGATGGGTTGAAAGGCCTGAATACCCAAACGGTGCAGAGTCGGAGCCCGATTGAGAAATACGGGGCGGTTCCGGATTACATCTTCCAGAACGTCCCACACCTCGGGTCGAACCCGCTCCACCATACGCTTTGCGCTCTTAATATTGTGCGCCAAACCTAGGGCTACCAGCCGATGCATCACAAGAGGCTTGAATAACTCCAGTGCCATCTTCTTCGGTAGCCCGCACTGATTGAGCGCCAACTCGGGGCCTACGACAATGACAGAACGGCCACTGTAATCCACGCGTTTACCAAGAAGATTTTGGCGGAACCGGCCTTGTTTACCTCGAAGCATGTCTGACAATGACTTCAGCCGGTGATTGTGACTGCCTTCGATGGCACGGCCACGACGGCCATTGTCAATTAAGGCATCCACCGCCTCCTGAAGCATTCGCTTCTCGTTACGAATAATGATTTCGGGCGCGCCCAACTCGAGCAGGCGTCGTAGACGATTGTTCCGATTAATGGTCCGACGATAAAGATCGTTTAAATCGCTGGTCGCGAAGCGCCCACCATCAAGCTGCACCATCGGGCGCAAGTCCGGGGGCAAGACAGGGAGGACTCGAAGTATCATCCATTCGGGGTCATTCCCGCTCTTCCTGAACGCTTCTACCACACGGAGCGTCTTGACCGCCTTCTTGCGCCTCTGTCCCGAGGTCGAATGGATCTCTCCCTGCAAAAAGTCTCTGAACGCATCCAGGTCAAGTTTTTGCAGGAGCTCGAGGACGGCTTCGGCACCCATGCCAGCGCTGAAGAACTCTCCGTACTTATCACGCAATTCCCTGAAACGCGACTCCGGAAGAAGTAGGCGTTCGCGAATTTCCTCCACCTCGTCGATCCGAGCCTGACGCTCGTCATCGAGGTTCTTCCGTATCTCATCGAGGGCGCGCCTCAATTCGTTTATTTGTCGGTCGACCTCTTCTTTTTGGGTCTCGATCTCAGCATCGAGCGATTCGGTTTTATTCAGCTTCTGTTCGGCCGCCTCCGACTTGATCTCCTCCAAGCGAGCCTCCAGCAAGGACTCTAAGCTAGCGACCAACCCTTCGTCGATTGACGTCCCCTTTTTAGCAATGGCTGACCCGAACAGTGCGATCTTCTTGGTAGCTTTCTTGCCAAGAAGTCCATCCAGCACGGGACGAATGTCCTCTAGTTCCTTTCGAGCCAAGTCGTCGGCCGCCTCTCGCTCCTTGACCACGTCCCCCTCAATCGCTGCTCGCTGATCGGAGAGGTTCTTCAGGCTCCCCTCGGCCGCCTGCTCGATCTCAGTGATACGTGTCTCGATGTCATCAACCTGGGCCCGCCCATCGCCACCAGAGACGTGCTCGAGTTCTTCAATAATCTCCTTACGCCGTTCCTCGTCGACCGCAGTTACGATGTATTGGGCAAAATAGAGAACCCGCTCGAGGCTCCGAGGAGAAAGGTCGAGTAACAGACCTATGCGGGAGGGCGTACCTTTAGCAAACCAAATATGGGCCACTGGTGCTGCAAGCTGTATATGCGCCATCCGCTCGCGGCGGACCTTGGACCTCGCGACTTCAACGCCACACCGGTCACACACGATCCCCTTGTAACGAACTCGCTTGTACTTGCCACAGTAGCACTCGAAGTCTTTGGTGGGTCCAAATATCCGCTCGCAAAAAAGCCCGTCTTTCTCGGGCTTCAGCGTGCGGTAATTAATCGTCTCTGGCTTTGTGACTTCGCCGTATGACCAGTTCTTGATCTGATCAGGCGATGCCAGTGAAATCCTGATTGCGTTGAAGTCATTCGTCTCGGGCATCAACTTCCCCTTGTTGCCATCTTTCCGTGCCTCGTTGCCTCACTCCGTCGATTCGATGCTCCGGTAGGTCACGGGC
>CAZUGG010000141.1:0-5012 GCA_964619905.1 uncultured Dehalococcoidia bacterium | reverse complement strand
GCATCGACATCTTTGGCCTCCAATCCGGCATCCGCCAGAGCCGCCCGGCAGGAAGCGAGAGTTAGCCACTCCAACGAACGTCCAGTCTTCCGTCCGATTGGGGAGTAGCCAACCCCAGCGATAGCAACGCGACGAGCCCCGTTATGCACGCAAATCCTCATTCGCTGGCCTAAAGTAGGGCAAAGTGAGACCTTGATCTGCTTCCCGGAATACAACTTCGACCGACATGCCAACCTCAACGGCTTCTTCGTCACAGTCGACAATGTTCGTCACAAGCTTCAATCCAGCCTGTTCCTCAAGCTCCACGACAGCAAGTACATATGGGATTCTGTCCTGGAAGGCGGAAGCGAACGCCTGTGTCGCAACGCCGTAAGAGTAAACGGTGCCACGCCCAGAAACTTCAGTTGGGACTAGCCTCTCAGAATGACAATGACTGCACTCGTGACGAGGCCAGTGCACATAGAAGGAGCAAGTGGAGCAACGCTGGATAACCAGCCGGCCCGCGTCAACGCCATCCCAGAAAAATCTGGTCAGCTCAGACCGTTCGGGTTTGGGTATTTCACTTTCGATTGAACTGGTCCTTTCGCCACGCGCATCTTCTCGCCAGGCAAGTAATTCTACCCTTTGTTCCCCAAGGGGCAACGCGCCTGTCGACGCAAAGCGCTCCTCGTGATTTCACAACTCGTCGCTGCCGGCTACAATCAGCCACACCAGAAGACCATAGCTGTGAAGCGCCTGTAGCTGGGAGGACGAGGACGAGGACGATGACGTTACCCCTGAAGGGCTTAAGAGTCCTCGACTTCGGCTGGGTTAATGCCGGCGCCAAGGGCGCACGGTACCTTTCGACGTACGGTGCGGAGGTCATTCACCTCGAGTGGAAAGGACGACTCGATATCCTCCGAACCACGTCACCACCCCACGTAGTGCCCGGTGACGATACAACCGACAGCCTCAATCGCGGTTCGAGCTTCAATAACAACCACTCTGGCAAATGGGGCATCAGTCTCAATATGCGGCATCCCGAGGGCAAGGAAGTTTTCCGTCACCTCTTGCAAATCTCGGACGTGGTCATCGAGAACTATACAGCTACGACACTTGAACGTTGGGGCTTCGGATGGCAACAGCTTTTGGCCCTGAAGCCAGACATCATCTACGTACAGGCGCCCGGGTTCGGACGCAAGGGACCTTACTCTAGTTATCGTACTTACGGCCCAACAGCCGCTGCCGTCGGAGGGTTAACCGCCGGGGTAGGACTTCCAGACCGGTACCCATGCGGCTATGGGGTCTCCTACATGGACGCTATCGGCCCATACTTCATTGCGATGGCAGTAATGGCGGCTCTCCGCCAACGCCAAAAGACTGGTCAGGGGATATACGTCGATCTATCTCAAGTTGGGCCGGCGATCTTGTACACAGGAACTTCGGTTGCCGAATGGTCCGTCAACGCCAAGGCCTACGAGCGCTCGGGCAACCGGTCACCACACGTCACAGCATCTCCCCACGGTGCCTACCCCTGTGAAGGAAACGACACCTGGATTGCAATCGCCTGCTCTACAAAGGAGCACTGGCAGGCACTGGTGGAAATTATGGGCCGTCCAAGCTGGACGGATAACCCCATTTTCGAGAGCCTCGAATCTAGATATGCAAACCAGGACCAGCTTGACAGGTTCATAGGCGAATGGACCTGCCAATACGAACGCTACGACTTAATGGCCCGCTTGCAAAATGCAGGGGTGCCCGCAGGCGTATGCCAAGATACTCGCGACCGCTATGAACGCGACGCCCAACTAAAGCACCGCGGATATTTCGTAAACGTAAAACATTCCGAAGTGCCTGACTACGACGTCGAGGGACACCCGGGCATATTCAGTGATGCCGACCCATCGCCCCTAGGTAGCACAAGGTGGGGAGCCGCCTGTTACGCGGAACACAATTCCCATATCTATGAAGATCTGCTCGGCCTGTCTACCAATGAAGTTGCGGACCTTACCGTTAAGGACGCTATCTGATGCCAGATGAGACAGCGCTCCTCCCGCTCAGCGGGATTCGTGTCATAGAACTGGCGGATGCCCGGGCCGAGTTCGTTGGACGCCTGCTCGCTAACCTCGGCGCTGATGTAATAAAAGTGGAATCCCCCAATGGCGCATCTTCACGATCGATCGGCCCATACAAGGACGACGCCAAGCATCCTGAACGAAGCCTCTTTTGGTGGCACTTCAATATAGGAAAAAGAAGTATAACGATCGACCTAAACACGACCGAAGGAAAAAGGTTACTAGGAACTCTCCTCGCCCCTACAGACGTGCTAATCGAGTCGCTGGGCGTGGCAGGCCTAGCAAAGGTTGGCCTCGTAGACTGGCCAACTATGCATCAGGAAAATCCGGCACTGGTGGTTCTCTCTGTCAGCGACTTTGGCCTAGATGGACCTTGGTCCGATTATCAAATCAGTGAGCTCGTGGCGATGGCCCTAGGTGGGCAAATGATGACAGCGGGTTACGCACCCACGGGGGACGGGACCTACGATACGCCTCCGATGACCCCACAGATGCACCAGCCGATCAACATACTTGGCTGCCTCGGAACAATGGACATCCTCGCTGCTTTGGCCCAGCGCGACATAACGGGGCAGGGACAACGTATCGATCTTTCGGTGCACGCCGCGGTAAACGGAGCGAGCGAGAATCATCTATCGTGGTACATAGCAGCCGGCGTTATTGCTAAGCGCAAACCGCAGTTCCCTCTTCACCAGTCCAAGGACGGAATCTACGTTCAGGTGATGCCGAGTTTGTTTGGCGAGGAATGGGGTCGTCTAGCAAATTTCCTGGACCATTACGGCATGGCCGGCGATCTGTTGGAACCGAAATACACCTCTAGCGAACACCGCGCCCAGCCTGAGGTTCAAGCTCACATCGGTAACATTTTGAGCAGATTCATCGCCTCCAGAGATGCGGACGACATCTTCCATGCCGCACAGAAAGCCGGAGTCGTTTGGTCTCCAATTCGGTTACCCCACCAGAATATCGACGACCCGCACATCAAAGAACGCGGGGGCTTCACTGAGGTTAGCCACCCGGAAGCCGGGGTCACAGTTACTATGCCTCATGCCCCTTGGGTCTCAGACCATCTCGGCTGGCGAACGGGGCCACGAGCCCCTCTCCTTGGAGAACACACCACGACTGTTTTGGCCGAACTTGGCCTGAGCCAAAAAGAAATCTCCGCTTTACAAGATGAGAACGTGATTTAAAAGTGGGGCTCGACGGACCGCCCTTCCGAAGCGTGCCATCAGCGCAAGTTCCCAACCTCACTCTAGGGCGATGAGCGTGCTACAAGTCGGAGCACGCGTAACAGCCAGACTCTCTGCCTCTAGTTTTGTGTTAAACGGGCCCTCGGCAGATGACGGACCATCCTCCAGACAGGCCGACCCGCGGTAGTGGAAGAACCACCTGTCCTGCCCATCGTTGCGGATCACAACTTCCGGTGATAGTTCTAGCGCAACCAAGTATCCTGCATTAGTGGTGATCACAGGCGATTCGACCAGGCCAGCGTCCGCAAGATCCAAATCCCATCGCCACAACTCTTCTCCGTCTATGGTCCTTAACCCTATGAGAGAAGTACCAGCAGCCAGGTACAGAGTATCTCCAGCGAGGACCGGGCTCCCTGAACTGCTTTCGCCCACTTCTCGTTGCCAACGAATGTCGAATGTCTCGCTGTCCAGCGCGTAGACGCGCCCGTTCAGAGTTGTCACGTATACGGATCCCTCATGTTCGACAGGTGCGGAAGCGATGGTCTGCCCCTGCTCGAGCCTGATGGATCGTTTGAACCCCCGCTGTTTGGGTAGCTTATCCGTAAACCCGAATGCGAAGAGTTGGCCCCGAAGCCAGAAGGACTGAGCGTCGAAAAGACGCCGGCGCTCATCGAGATTCAAAGCGTACATTAGGCCGTTGGCAGCCCCAATCAGCGCAACCTTACCAACGATTGTCGAAGCGCCCTCACTAGTGGCCGGCAACTGATAACGGAGGCGGCGAAGGCCGTTTCGAGCATTGAACACATGCACGTTGCCATCCCGAGTTGAGCTGACCAAGATATCGTCCTCGGTGATTGCTGGTGATGTGCTAAAGACCCCGCCCGTTTCGAAGCTCCAGAACTCATCCCCTGTCTCAGCATCCAGTGCATAGATTTTGCCACCCCCAGTCCCCACATAAACGACGCCGTCCTTCACGAGAGGCGCTGAATCATTAGGACCCTGTGCCGTCAGGCGCCATATCTCGTCACCGCTTGAACCATCCAGGGCTATGATCCCCTCAACCGTTGCTACATAGAGTTTCCCTTCAGCATAGGCAGGAGTAACGTTCACGAACCCAAAGTCAAGCAGCTCCCACAGGGTGACACCGCTGGTTGCATCCAAGGCGACAAAACTACGATCGCCAGGGCTCCAGAAGACCACCCCATCAGCCACAACTGGCTCGTGACTGATCCGTCCCACCCGGCTAAAGGACCATGCGACCTCCCCTGCGAGCTGAGGCCCAGGGCCCGGCACAATTCCGGAGTGTACCGGGTCGCCCTGGTGCATCGACCAGGTATGCTCGGACGAAAGTGAACTAACTCCCGGCCGCACTGCGATAGACGAGCCGGTCGCGAAAAGCTGAGCCAGGACGGACCCGCCGATCAATAGAGCTGTCAGGGCCAGAACTATACCCCTTTGCCTCCGAGTGGTACGCCTGGACCTCAACCATCCATTGGTCCTATTTACACGAGTTGGCTCCCTATTGTCTGTGGTGTCCCCAATCTTCGTTACTGCCGCAGGAACGACCTGCCGCGGTTCCCCAACCTGACGTCCGACCGAAGCTGGTTCTTGTTTCAATCGCTCGGGCGCATTATCCGTAGCGCTGCGGAGCAATGACGAAAACTCACCCGCAGTTTCAGGTCGAGCATCCGGGCTCCTGGTCAATGCCAGGCTGATGCCATCTCCAACGCCTCGAGGAACGCCCGGATCGATATCGGAAACATGGGGC
>CAZUGG010000140.1:0-6056 GCA_964619905.1 uncultured Dehalococcoidia bacterium | reverse complement strand
AGCTCGGCCTCTTTGACGTGATCCTGGGAGAACTGGCGCCGGACCCGGTCGGCGAGTCTGGGGTTGAAGAGGCGTCGGTAGAGCATGGCGGTGATGATCCCACGAGTGCGATTGTCACCTTTTACCTCATCCCTCCGCCTTCTGTATTCGGAGGCAGCCAGACCTGCAATCTTTGTGACCAGGTTGCCTCTGCGCACTTCGTTAGTTTGCTTGGGGGAAGAAGTTTTGGCCTGCGCCGCAGGGACTACTCCTTCGTAAGCGCTGAACCCTCCCCGGAATTCACCCAAAACCTTTTCAGCCAGGGCATCCCAATCGTCGTTGGGCGGTTGTTTGAGTCGTTCCTCGTAGGTGGAACGGACGAGTTGAGATGGTTCCGAAATCCCTTCCCCATAAGTGAAGTAGTTTCGGATTCGAGACGGCCGCAAATTCAAGAATGGGATGCCGCGTGACCTTGCAATTAGATATGCTGCATATTCGCCGACGGTTACGCATATGAAGGATACGACGAAAGATGGTTGGATATCGTCAAATAGCTTCTCGACGCCGGTAAAGACGCTCAGTGCTATGGAGAGCATTTCAGTGTGTGTGAACTGGGGGCTGTAGCTGAGCCGATAGGAAAACTCCGGTCCGGATAGCAATCGGCGGTCCGCGACAATGGCCTCCCACAAAGTTGCGATGCCGAGCTTCCGCTCTAGCTCTCGCAGAGCCGTTGTACTAGGAGACTCATCGGAGGCTCGTCGGAAGAGGTCCCACTCCTTTAGGAGAGTATGGTCGCTCTTTTCGAAATTAGGATGGACAGTTAGGTATTGTCGGTAATCTGCCGATCCAGAGAGATAGAAGCCGCTACGCTCAAGCACGCCCCTGGATCGCAGAGAGGTCGCGAGGTCGTCAAATGCTCCTAGAGACAGTCCCTGGGTTAGAAAGATGCCATTCAATTTATGTCACCACATTTGTGCACACAGTTTTGTGAAACACTCTTCGGGGCCCTGGCTCTACCTGAGGCACCTATGAGATAGAAGTGAAGGTGAGTTAGCAAAGACACAAAATATTTGGCGAATACCAGCGTTTCTAAGTCATTTGCAGGAGATGCTACTCGTCTGAAGGCTCCGTGGTCGAACGCCCCAGGTGTTTAAGGACGTGAAAGCACCGGAGATCTGTTGGAATGGGTCAAGGAGCATATCGGTAGTATCGCCCGAACGAACCTTGCCGTCGCAATCGCTTGAACCCTTTAACAATCCAATGGGCCAATTTCGGTGCGATTACAGCGCGTCCGTTTAAAGTCACTACAGTTCTATCAATTGGGACGAACGCTCTTTCTCGCATGAACTTGTCTACAGTGTGGATTGGAAAGTAGTTAATGTGCTCCACGAAGTGGGCGTTTGTGTACTCGCCGCGTCTCCGTTCGATGTCAATAATGTCTGGTGTCAGCCCGTTTACGTAGAGGACGCATCCGGGCTTCGCCTTTCGTTTAATGAGATCCCCAAACCATTGTAGATCAGCAACGTGCTCTATTACCGACTGGGCAACCATGAGATCAAACTTCACTGATGGATGTTGGTTGTCCAGTTCCGTAATGGTGGACACGTTGAGCCCAAGTCTGGAGCAATGCGCGATTCGTTGCTCGTCAATTTCGATCCCAAAGCCCTCAAGGCCAAAGGCATGGGCGAGGCTTAAGGAGTGCCCGAACCCCGCTCCGATATCTAGGAAATAGGGCTTCGTGATCCCTTCATGTAGACGGATTAGCCCAAGAAGCGGTCCTAGCGCAATGAGGCGGCGGGTAAGGGGGCCCCGCTCCAGACTAGCCAGGTTGTCAGGTGCTGCTTCTTGGTACATGAGAGCTTTGCTCTCGTTGTAAATACGGCTGTAGTGTTCGGGTTTGATCCTTGGATTGGCGAACACGAATCCACATGAATTGCAGCGATCTACGTTGAGGAGGGTCTCCCGGGAGATCCCGATTGCAGAGTAATCTGCGTATTTCTTCTTCTTTAAATCGCCGTAGGCGATTAGCAGCGTGCTCGCTAGGTCGCCGCCGGAACAGACGGGGCAGAGGATTCGGTGGAACAGAGGGTTTTGTTCAAGACTATCTGGGCTGTTCATAGGTCGGAGGTCTCAACATGGCAGTAGTCGGCGCAACGAAGGTCGTACCCCCCTAGTTTTTGATGCCCAGGCATGTTCAATTAAAGACGATGGACTGGCTGGAGTTCACGTGAGTTGGCCAAAGGGCGACCACTCTTGTCATGGTCACCTCTTTCGAAATCAGCACCATTTAGCTGTAAGCGACTATGAGCCTAAAACGACCGGCGGTTGCGGTCGGCCTGCTGCCCAAGACTTCAGCAGAGGGCTCCTGGACAAGCGACTCGGGGGCGGCAAGATTTCTCTGGCAAAAGTTATGGTGAGTGCAGTCAGTCACTTTATTGCCAGTACCCCTTCAAAACAGAGATATTTCATGATGCTTATTGAGTCGACGAACCCTGCTCGTTTCAGCAGGTCGAGGTTTCCGTTTGTCGAGAATGGCTCTAGGACACCCTTTAGACTGCGCGATTTGCTAATGACTTCTTCTGGAGAGAAGCCGTTTCCTAGCTTAAAGTCATGGTACAAGGTCGTCATAATGTCCTGAAATCTCGCGTCTGATGCGCGCACCTTTTCAAACCATATGAACGCACCGCCCCAGTTGAGGGCGTTGAAGATATTGTCGATCAGGATTTGCCGATGCTTCGGATGCACAAACTGAACGGTGTAATAAGCGATGATGAGATCGGCGCCCTCGAACTCCATGGTCGTTACATCGTCGACCCGCATCTCGACGTTCTTGAATTTCTTTAAGGGTTTTTTCGCCTTTTCTACCATCGAAGGTTCTGTATCTATCCCGATCCACCGGACATCTGGTTTGTGCTTGTGGTGGTCAACCAATTTCAGGATTAGGCTCCCTGTTGATGCTCCAAGATCATAAGCAACCGAATCGTCTTTGACGAAATAGTCGGTTACTTTACAAATCAGGTCGTGCCCCTCTAAGTAAAAGGGGATTGATTGGACTACATGGTCCTCGAAGTTTTCGACGACGGCGGCGTCAAACTTCCACCCTGCGTTTAAGGTGCTAATTCCCTGCCCGACCTTTTCCAACGGCTTAGACATTCTCAGGCCATCCTTAAAAAAGATTTGAGCAATCGCTGCGATGTCTTCTTTACAAGTTTAAAGCACAGAAAGGCCGTACTTGATTTGAGTTTCGCCCAGAAGCGTTTTCGACGGTAATGCTCGGTTTTGATTTTCGACCGAAGCCGCTGATCCATCTCTTCGAAGAGACTGCCATTTACAAAATGGGGTTGCGGCTTAGATTTCTTGAAGAGCCCCCAAACTTCATTTTGCTCTTCTAGAACTTCTGCCTGGAGTCCTGCCTGCGCAGCTAACGCTGCCAACGACTCTTTGCAAAAATACGATAAATGTACGGGCCTGAAGAAATCGTCTACTAAGGGCGAAGAAGAAGTGTCAATGGTTCTTAAACCTGGAACAGCTAGGTAGGCGTAACCAGTTGGGGAGAGATACTCACGTATTTTCCTGAGCGCTGCTAGGGGCGCCTCTACGTGTTCCAAAATATGACTTGTGACGATGAGATCAAAACTGTTCTTAAATTGAGGGTCCCATTCTTCATCGAGTTCGCTGCCGATATGTACGGCTCCGTAACTGTTAACAATATGGACTTGGCAGCTACGCCAGCGTTCAACGAAACAAGCCTGCATCGAGGGGTACTTTCGTTTCAACTAGTCGAGACACCACCCTCGCCCAGCCCCGATATCCAATACAGTTCCAATACCGCTAGGGAAGTAGGGACTTATCCGTTGCTCCATACGGATCCATTTTTTGAAGCGGATGTGATCACTGGTTTCGTCGAAAGAAAATTCGATCCGTTGTGTTGGGTCCTCGCTGAACTTCGCTGGGTACCAAGTGTCCATAACGACTTGGTAGTCATCGCTGGTCCACCGTGGGTTTACTAGGACGAAACCGCACTGACTGCAAATAGCGATAGGTGTAGTTGCCTTGGGGACCCTTGCGGACCAAGTTTCACAGAGGGACTGGAATTGGTCACCACCACATATGGTGCATGGAACCTTTTTTGTGGGGGTAAGTTTTTTTATGGACAAAGGAAGCTCCATTGATCCTAGAGCCGTGTCAACTATTGTTGATCCAAACAAACGGTCTGCCAACGGTTTACAAGGAATGAACGAAACCAAAATCCAGCGTTTTTCCTGGCGTCTCTGTCTCGCAGGAATGAATCGGCGGATAGCTTGTTGGAGAAAAGGCCTTGAGAGACCGGGGCGGACCCTAGCGTGTCGGCGATTTCTTTCCACAGTACATCGAAAACGATGCGGGCCGTCGATCCAGGCCTTTGATATTTCTTTTTGCTTTGCAAGATTTGTTCAGGTATTAGCCCAGCGACCATATCTCTCAAGATAGTCTTATTTTCCCCGCGCTTTAGGTACTCACGCTCTTTTACCCGGAAGACTTGATCTAGCAGTTGGTGGTCAAGAAAGGGCACCCTATTCTCCATGGAGACAGCCATTGATATTCCGTCATCTGTTCTGAGCCAATAGGGGATAGGGGTCACGATGAGCCGATTCCTTAGGAACGACTTCAAATTATTAGGTTGCGCTAGATGTTCAGGGGGGAAGTAATTATCTGCATGGGCCAAAAGATCGCTACTCAGGTATTTGTGAACTTCAGGACGTTGGAGCTTCGCCTGTATCCCCAAGCCACTCTTCACTATGCCTTTGATCGCGTTTCCAGCTATGGTGGCTGGAGGAAGGCCAACGAACTCTCGGAATTGGAAGCTTGTCTCGTAGGCTTGCTTGTAGTGTCGGCTCAGGATCAAACCTTTGAGGAAGGGTAGTACGCATTTCGTGTAGCCGCCGAAAACCTCATCGGCGCCATCTCCCGTCAAGAACACCTTGATACCTTGTTGGGCGGCAGCTTTCCGCAGCCCAAATTGATATAGCGTTTGAGCGGCCTTGAAAGGTTGGTCAAGCTTTTCAAGCAAAAAATCTATAGTTTCGACACTCTCTACGTCAGCACAATCCACATAACTGTGCTTTAGTCCCCAATTTTTTACCGTCGAGTCGATGTACGGCGACTCATCCTGCGCGGCAGGATGGATCAAGCTGAAGCATTCGAGGTCTCTATCTTCTTTGGCAAAGGAGGCTATTGCCGTACTGTCGATCCCGCCACTTAGTGCTAACCCGATCGGTACGTCACTCCGCATGTGTACCGACATTGTTTCTTTGAAGACGCTCCGCAATTCCTCGAGGGAGAGGGCCTCCTCTTTTACCGAATGGTCTAATTCCCAAAAGGGGATAGGCTTGAAAGACCTCGGGGATTTTGTAGTTAAGTAGCAGCCCTTGGGGAAGGCGGATATTCCCTGAAAGAAGGTCGAGTTGTCCTCATCTAAGCTTCCGTGTAGCAAAAAGCTCGACACCACTCCATAATTCTTTTGTTTGAATGTAGGGAAAAGGGTCTGAATACTCTTTATCTCGCTCGAAAAAACAAGGACGTCATCTTTTCTTGCCCACCAGAGAGGCTTTATGCCCAGTCGATCTCTGGCCACTAGGATGGACTTGTCTAACTTGTTGTATGCGACAAGGGACCACATGCCTCGAGCCTTCTGCAAGGCCAACTCGGGACCCCACGCACTAATGGCCGCTGCAAATACTTCCGCATCTCCGGAACTCTTGAATTTCAGTCCTTGCTGAACAAGTTCGGCTCGAATCTCGAGGTAGTTGTAGAGTTCCCCGTTCATCACGAGTTTGATATTGTCGAATTCGATCGGTTGATCAGAGTTCTCCGATAGATCAACAATAGATAACCGGTTGAACCCCATGAGCACATTCTGGGATTGCCACACTTGTGTCCGGTCTGGGCCCCGGTGGAGCATTTTCAGGAGAGATTCATCTAGCTGTTTAGAGAATCCCTCGGGGAATGTCCCACTTTTAAAAGCGACGATAAAGCCACACATTGGTTAGCCTCGTTCAGGCATCGATATATCTTGGGTTAACGTTAAGCCTGTTGGC
>CAZUGG010000139.1:0-8669 GCA_964619905.1 uncultured Dehalococcoidia bacterium | reverse complement strand
GCGTCACGCTCAAGGCCAGCCTTTCGTTCCTCTCCGTCCAGATGACCCACGCTTTTGTAAAAATCGGGGCCGTAGGTCCGCGTTCGCACGACCACAGGCATTGGCACCGCGTGACCAAATATAAGCGCTTGCTGCTTCGTTTCTAACTTCGAAAGAACGGCGCGAAGTTCACTACCTCCGGAAACTCCGGCAAGAACAGCATCAATGTCCCGACTGTCCTCGAGTAAACAAGTAAGCTTCGTACCTATCTGAGACAAAATCTCGTGGTCGATTCCGCTGGGTCGTTGGTCGATAACCAACAGCGTCACGTTGTACTTCCGCATCTCCCTAGCGATGGTACCGAAGCTCGTGTACCCCACCACTTCGGGACTGAGGAACTTGTGGGCCTCTTCAACCGCAATAACCAGATTTTGCGGGGCCTTCGTGCCCTCAGCAAGAGCTGTCTCAACCCGGTCGACGTATTGGGCATGGATACGGCGGGTAAGCAAATTGGCGACCAGGATGTACGCAACCAGATTGTCACGATACCGGCGACCGAACTCGAGCACCACGTGCTTTCCTGCCTCGAGGTACTCCATTATCCGTCGAACCGAATCCTCTGGACGCTCATCCGTAAGGAATCCTAGTTTTTTGAACCTCTGTAGTCTCCGCCATATTGCTCCGAGCGTTTGGTCATTCTCCATATCACCGCCCGCATACTGGCGAAGACCTTCAATCCCACCCTTCTCTTGCAGCAATTTCCGTAACCAGCTGCGGCCATGCTGCGTCTCGAAACGTTCGACAGCTTGGACCTGCGTTTCGTTTAGATTCAAGACCCCTGCGGCGGCGGCGACGTCGGCGGCCTCGATGTCCTCATAGCCAATGCGGATGACGTAATCAGCACTTGCCCCCTTCTTACGCGTCGACTCATCATCGAGTGTGAAAACCCCGATTCGTCCGGGGAACAGTTGTTTTAGTCCTTTGACATCTTTGCCCGACTCGCTCGACGAACCCCAACCATGCTCCCCATGCATGTCGAAAACCAGGCTCACCGCTTGGTTTTTGGAAACGATCTCTGCAAGCAGAATCCGTGTCAGGAAAGACTTACCTGTGCCCGTTTTACCAAAGACGCCTGTGCTGCGTTCAGTCAGACGGTCGGCATCTAGGCAGATCGGCGCGTCTTCCATATCAAGAGGACTGCCTACCCACAAGTGGTGGTCGTCATTCGCCCCAAAGATCGACTCGATCTCCTGCGGAGCACTGTAACGTGCCGACGAGAAGTGAGGGGGTACTGTCTTCGCGGGCAACGGCTCCTGGTCAAGGCCTATGGCACCTAATTGTGTCAGATAAGGAACCACGTGAACTAACCCAAAAGCGTTCGTGCCACTCATCACCCGCCGAATGAAACCATCATCAGCGTCCGGGGGCATCAAAGATATTGCCTGATCAGTCTGTTCCAAAGAGATGTCGGTAATTACTCCGAAGAACCGCCGCCGCTCGGCTTGGATGGTGACAAAGCGGCCGACCGAGATGTCTTCAACCGAGGCCTCTCCACCTAGACGAACCTCGACCCCCTTGGTCAAAGAACCTCCGACAACACTGCCCAGGGCCTCAACTCCTTCTTCGAGTTGAGCCTCTGCAGCCGGCGAAGGAAGGTTCGCACCATGGGTTCGCATGGCATGCATTGTACCCGCCTCCCGTACGCCAAGTAACACCTCGGTCACCTCAGGAGGATCTACCAGACCTTGCACCTATCGCTCACTGCTACTATGTCCGGCATACCTACGCTGCTGCACTGAGCCTAACTTTGGTGATCTAGTGATCAATAAGGAAAGGTCTGGAGATCTTAAACCACAACGCTCCACCCATGAACGTCGGGGACCCAACCTCTTTCTGCCTCAATTTGTTGATGACACGATTACCTTTATGCGCAGACTATCCCAAGACATTTTCCCTGCGTTCAAATAGGTCCAGGTAAATGCGCCAGAGCATCTCGTTTGGAAACTTCATTCCAGACACTCCAGTCGCCACAGCGGTTGCGGGAATCAAATCCCGACGCCCCTTGAGCAACGTCCGAGTCATCGAGTATGGGCCGTGGTTAAATGCAGCCTACGGGGCCCGTCTGCTTGCCGATCTAGGTGCTGAAATAATTAAGATCGAGTCACCCTACGGCGACGAACCAATGCGACTTCATGGCCCTTTCCCGAAAGACATCCCTGGCATGGAAACCAGTGCTCAGCACCTCTTCAATAACGCAAACAAGTTGGGCGTCACTCTCGATGTCACGACGTTTACTGGGCGTAACTTGTTCCTGCAACTCACGAATGCCGCCGATGTCCTGATTGACGGAACCCAGCCAGGACATCTGAACGGCTTGGGGTTGACTCACGATACCCTAGCCAAAACCAACCCCGGCCTAATTACCATCGCAGTCAGCAGTCTGGGTCGTGCTGGTCCGTATAAACACTACCGGGGTTATGACGCCACCAGTTGGCACGGTAGCGGGGCCTCTCACGTTTGGATGGGCGAGCCGGACCGCCACCCCTTGCAGGGAGCCTATTACCACGCAAGCCACTGGGGTGCCAACGCCATTGCTGCGGCAACGACAATCGCACTCCAAGCCCGAACGACAACCTCACGTGGGCAGTTTATCGACATTTCAGAGGCCGAGTCCTTGGCCACCCTTTACATCGCCGTAGAGGTGAGTGACCACCTTATGAACGGGACAGAAAGATCCCGTGTGGGGCTCCGCTTAGACGGACAGGCGCCAACGGCCCTTCTGCCATGCAAGGACGGGTACGTCTATCTTATGGCGCTGACAGACCAACAATGGGATGGGTTGGTCAAAGCGATGGGTAACCCAGACTGGGCTCAGTCTGAACTCTTCCACGGTGGCGGCCGCCAGAGGGCAGTCTATGCCCGCGAAATCTACGACCTTCTCCGTCCATGGTTACTGGATCACACCGGGCAAGAGATCTTTGACAGTTGCCAGGCCAATGGTGCTCCCGCCGCTGTGCTCTACTCTGTCGCCGATTTGTTAACAAACGAGCATTTAGCCGAGCGCGGTTATTTCATTGACGTCGCCGAAGAGGAGTTAGGAACATTGCGGTTCCCCGGACCACCATTTCGTTTTTCTTCGACAGCCCCTGATCTCGATGATTCCCAACAGTCATGCCCTGGCACCAATAGACGGGACCACAATTCTTTGGCGCCGTGGGCCGTAACACGCCGCGCTCCCCGGCTCGGCGAGCACAACGAAGCAATCTACTGTCACATGCTCGGCCTTCAAAGACCTGAACTAACAATGCTTCGCCGAGCAGGGGTGATCTGATGTCCCTTTCAGAGGACGTACCAACGCCGCCAAACAAGACTCTCCCACTCGCCGGTTTGCGCGTTCTCAATCTCGGTTGGTACTGGGTCTGCGCAACAATGTCTCACCTTTTGGCTGATATGGATGCGGAGGTCACAAAAGTCGATTCGCTCCAACGACTGGAGACCCTACGAACGATCCCTCCTTTCATGGATGGAATCGAGACTCCAGACCGCAACCTATGGCTCCACAATCTGCTACGCAACACCCAAAGCGTTACCGTGAACCTCGAACTAGAGGAAGGGCGTGAAAGTTTGAGAGACCTTGTCCGAACCGTGGACGTCGTAACAGAGAATTGGACCCCCGGCACCATGGCCAGACTGGGCATCGACTATTCAACGCTTCGACAATACCGACCAGACCTGATCATGATTTCGCCTTCGGCCGCTGGGCAGTGGGGGCCGTACCGCGAGATCAACACCTACGGGCAAGTACTGAGCACGCTTGCGGGCCTAGACGCCATTCACGGTTACCCCGGAGAGCGCCCGTCAAGTTTCGGCATGTCCATCATCGACCCTTTTGCGGGCCTCATGGCGACGTACGCGGTCCTCGCGGCGCTCAAGCGCCGTGACGAAACAGGCCAAGGTTGCCACATCGATTTCTCACAGTGGGAAATGTCGACCGCCACGATGGGGCCCCTTTTCCTCGACTACCAATGGAACGGCCGAATCCGTTCACCAGTCGGCAATCACGACCCTCTGATGGTCCCCAACAATGTTTATCCTTCCAAAGGCGAAGACAGGTGGGTTTCTATATCAATTTACGACGAGCAGGAATGGCAGAGCCTTGTGCGAGTCATGGGGCGGCCAGCTTGGAGCCGTGATCGCCATTTCGCGGACAAGTTTCGCCGCAAGCGTAACGAGGAACGGCTTGACGAGCATATTGCAAAGTGGACCAAGAAGCGGAGCCACTACGAGGCGACAAAGATGCTGCAAGCCGAAGGCGTGGCCGCATTCCCCGTGATGGGCGTGCGCGAACTCTACAGTGACCCACACTGGCGTGCTCGCGAATCATGGCTCCAAATACAACATGACCTTGGTCCCGAGTGGATATATGGAGTCCACTGGAAATTTAGCGACACCCCAGCATCTGTACGTACACCAACACCGCTACTTGGTTCCCACAACCATCGAATATTCGGCGACCTAATGGGCATAGGGGAGCATGAGCTCCAGCGTATGCAGGCGGAGAAGGTTATCTACTAGCCCGCCTAACGCCATTGTTGCCCCCACAGAAACGCGATCCTTAGAGAGGGTACCTCCACTGACATCTGTTATACTTTTCACAAGTGCCTACCTCACCCCGTCTAAAGATTCCCTGACCCGTTCGACTTATGACAACGACCAACTCTTCACCCACGGCAATACACCCTCACGGGGGTAGCCTGGTTAACCGCATTGCCGATCCCGAGAAGGCTGCCGAGCTCAAGTCCGCTGCAGCCAGTTATCCGTCGATAACCCTTACCTTTAAGCAATTCTGCGACCTCGAGATGATCGCAATCGGAGCCTTCAGCCCCTTGACTGGCTACGTCGGCCAGGCAGATTTCGAGTCGATTTGCCGCAACAGTCGCCTCTCCGACGGCACCGTATGGCCCATCCCCATCACCCTAGCCGTCGACGAGTCGATTAGATCAACATTGAAGGAAGGAACCAAGGCAACCCTCAAACATCACGACGGAACACTCCTCGCTGTCATGGATGTACAAGAGATTTATCAGCACGACAAGGATTTAGAGGTTCCTCATGTGTTTCGGACCCAGGACAGCGCCCACCCAGGTGTTGAAGCGGTACTTAACGAAGGGGAGTGGCTCGTCGGCGGACCCGTCGATGTAATCACCGTGAACCCCGAGCATGAACCCGGAGAGCAATTCACCGAACACCGCCTCCCTCCGTCCAAGACACGCGCCGCATTCTCGGAACGTGGCTGGGGCACGATTGCCGCATTCCAGACCCGTAATCCAATCCATCGAGCCCATGAATATCTCACTAAGTGCGCGCTTGAGATAACCGATGGCTTGCTCATCCACCCACTCGTCGGCGAAACGAAGCCGGGCGACATCCCCGCCGACGTCCGAATGGCGTGTTATCAAGTTCTTATCGACAAGTATTACGTCAGCAACCGTACCCTGCTCACAGTAATGCCGGCCGCCATGCGCTATGCCGGCCCTCGGGAGGCAATACTCCACGCTCTGGTACGGCAGAATTACGGCTGCACCCACTTCATCGTAGGGCGTGATCATGCGGGAGTCGGCGACTACTACGGAACGTACGAAGCGCAGGAAATATTCGACGAGTTCACTCGTGACGAAATTGCAATCACTCCACTCAAGTTCGAACATGCAGCCTACAGCAGAATGGCCCAAGGAATGGTTACTGCGAAGACCTTCCCCCGTATAGAAGGGGATCAGATATTCCTTTCGGGCACCAAGGTGCGTGAGCTGCTAGATCAGGGCGAAAGGCCCCCTGGAGAATTTACGCGCCCTGAAGTTGCCGACATCCTGATCAATTGGGCTCAATCCTAGCGCTGGTAACACTGTCAGCGGCCAATCCCCGAGGAGAAGTCGGCGAGCATCAGGATTCCTCTCCTCGTTCCGAACAAGAAAGAACCTATCCCTGAGCAAAGCAAGTTCGGCAAGCATCAGTCTGCTCACGCTACAAAGGCCATCCGACCAGCGAGCCTTGAGCATCCCCGCCCATTTCCTCGCTGGAACAAAGGTGCGCACGCCACCATACCCCCAACTCCAACGCGGACACGGTTCCTGGATATTCTTGCCGAGTCCAATAAAATAAACCTTACCTGAGCCTCTGGCTCAGGTACCGGTGCCGCTGTCCCCATAGGGGCCAGCCACAAGAAGGGGTCTCGTGGAGTACATTTTCGAGGTCGGCGGCTTCGGCCTCCGATGGTACAGCACTCTTGTAGCGCTTGGTCTAGGACTCGGTGCCTGGCTTGCCACAACTGAGGCCAAACGCCGAAATGAAGACACCAACCACGTCTTCAACCTCCTTCTGATCGCTCTCCCAACCTCTCTCATCGGCGCCCGGGCATACCATGTCATTGATCAGTGGAACGAAATTTATTCCCGAGACGTCCTAAGGGTCATCCAAATAAACGAGGGCGGCATTGGCATCTATGGTGCCGTTATCGGAGCCATAGTTGGCCTCGGTATTTATACCCGTTGGAAAGGCCTTCCGGTCCTGCGCTGGCTGGACATAGGTGCGCCCGCGTTCATCCTCGGCCAAGCTGTGGGCAGGTGGGGGAACTTCTTCAACCAAGAGCTCTACGGAGAACCAACTTCAGTCCCTTGGGCCATTGAGATTAATCCTGAAAACCGGCTTGCCGGGTTCGAGACAATCAGCGAATTCCACCCATTATTCTTCTACGAGTCTATGCTCAACTTCTTAGGATGTGGCGTGATGTTATTAGTTGGCCGCCGCTTACGAACCCAGCTAAAAGACGGTGACATATTCCTGTTCTATCTAATCTGGTATGGTGCCGTCCGACTCAGCCTCGAGCCACTTCGCATCGACAACTGGGTCGTCGGTGGCATACCCACAGCAACAGTGGTATCAATCGCGGCGATCTCAGCTGGAGCGTCAATCCTCCTATACCGACATTGGCTCAGACCCAGGTTTAAAGGAAATACGAAGGCAACAACGAAAGCTTAAGCTAGCACGAAGATCGAGGCTGTCTCTGTGGCCGTCTGGGTGGGCATCACTATAGCTCCACCGTCCCTGTCAGTCCGATCCCATAGCGAAACGGAGTTTACTCTTGAGCAACACCTACGACCTCGCCATAATCGGTTCAGGGTTCACCGGGCTCAGCGCTGGCGTCCAGGCCACTCGGTTGCGAATGAAAACTATCTTGATCGAAGCATCAATCATGGGCGGCCAGATCCTCAACACAGACCTTGTGGAGAACTATCCAGGCTTCCCCGACGGCATATCAGGAATGGACCTCATCACCTCTACAGAACAACAAGCCAGTAGTGCAGGGCTCGAGTACGGTTTCGGAGTAGTAACCAGTATTGATACCTCTAAGTCACCGTTCGAGATCATGGGTGACGGCGAAAGTTGGCAAGCGAAAACAGTCATAATCGCCAGCGGTGGGGAGCACAAGAAACTCGGAGTCCCAGGAGAGAGTGAGCTAGAGGGTCGGGGCGTGTCACACTGCGCCACTTGCGATGGAATGTTTTTCCAGGACCAAGACGTCGCAGTGGTTGGCGGTGGTGATTCAGCTATGGATGAAGGCCTCTATCTCACCAAGATGTGTAAAAAAGTCTACATTATTTGTCGTAGCAGCAACCTCACAGGTCTCAAGCTTCTACAGGAACGCGTCGCAGAAAACCCAAAGATAGATGTGCTCTATGACACTACCGTAGACGGTATCAAGGGCAGCGAGTCTGTGGACGGTGTCTCCCTACGCAATGTCAACACAGAAGAAACACGGGATGTCGCCATCAGCGGTATCTTCGCTTACATAGGGACAGAGCCTGCCACCAGACCATTTGGAACGTCCATTCCGACCGACGGTGGAGGTCACCTCAAGGTGGACCTCCGAATGACCACAGAAATCCCTGGGATCTTTGCTGCGGGGGAGTGCCGCTGGCACTCATCAGGCCAGCTCGCAAGCGCGGCAGGCGACGGGATCACCGCGGCGATCGCCGCTTACGAATGGCTTCTGGAGACCACTTAGGCGACCAATTCCTTGCTGCCAGGCCCCACCGGGCCAAGTTTCCCCGTCCTCTTGGTTCTCTCCACATGCAGCTCGTGTTCATACCCCCCAACAGCCAAGTCATTTCGGCGGGCTCGTTGACTTCCACGCTAAAGCCTAGCCTTTGCGACCTCCGCCAAACGTTCACCCTTAATGAACGAAAGCACTATACCCAAACTAACCAGCCCTCCCATAACAAAGAAGGCTCGATGCATCCCGGTAACAAACGCACTCCCGATCTCAGAACCGCCTGTTTCCGTTACAGCGTCAAGCCTAGCCTCGAACCCAAACGACCCCATAGTCGCAACCACAATCGCCGTCGCAAGGGCAATGCTGGTTACATTTGCTGAGTTTCGAGTCAGCTGAGTCAGAGCAGTGATCACGCCATAGCGCGACCGCGGTACAGCGCTGAGGATCGAGCTGTTGTTCGGAGAGTTGAACATACCCAATCCACTGCTATTTAGGATCATCAGCGGAATAATCAGTGAAAGTGGCGAGTCCGACTTCAGCAAGAAACCAAACAAGAAGAGAGCGGTCGCCGACAACATCAGGCCGCCAACGTTAAAGCGCCGCCATCCAAATCGGTCCGAGAGCCTACCACTTAGTGACC
>CAZUGG010000138.1:0-3321 GCA_964619905.1 uncultured Dehalococcoidia bacterium | reverse complement strand
CAGAGGATCGGCTGTCAACGTCTTTTCGCTGATGGCTCTGATCCGCTTTGCTGAAAGGTCTGCGATCCCGCCCGCGGGGTCCAGGGCTTGAGAGGCTTCTACGTTGGGCCAGAGCTGAAGCGGTAGACCCAGGGCGTTTATTGTGAAGTCTCTTCGGAGCAGGTCAGGGCCGATGCCAGAGGGGATAGCGGTCAGGTCTATTGGAATAAGGCCGGATTTTGGAACGATACGGCAAACGCCGCGTTTCGCGTCGAGGGTAACAGCGGCAGCTCCGCTCGCGTTGGCAATAATGTTCGCCAGCTTTGGCAAGGACTCTGGGTCGACATCGACTGCGAGGTCGATGTCCGCGCAACCGCGTCCTAGGAGTGCGTCGCGAACAGCTCCGCCGACGACCCAGGCCGAAGAATGACACTCGCGAAGTGCCTGGCGGGTTGCCTTGAGGATTTCGGACGTGAGCATGTCGGACCGCAATCCGGTGGGGTTCTTCTACACGCCCGTGGCTTCGGACGATCCTTGGAGGGCCGCAGTCTCTTCCGATTCGTCGTGCGCGACCGGTCCCAGAGTGTCGATGGTGCCCTGCTCCTCCATCCGGTCCACGTAAAGAATCCCATCCAGATGGTCGATTTCGTGTTCCAGGGCCTGTGCCATGATCCCATCGGCTTTGAGCCGAATTTCCTTGCCGGTACGATCTAGACCCTTGACCTTGACCCATTCGGCCCGATTTAGTTTACCTCTGTAGCCAGGGATACTTAGGCAGCCCTCTTCCACGAACCGTTCACCGCTCTTCTTTACGAATTCGGGGTTCACGAGGATGTACTCGTCTCGCCGTATTTCGTCGGCCTCTTCGTTTCTGAAAGGGATTCCCATTACTAGGATGCGAAGAGCGACACCCACCTGGTTGGCAGCGAGCCCAATACCCTCCTCCGCGTACATGGTTTCAATCATATTGTCGATCAGACGTTGTACGGAGGCGTCAATTTTTCCTACCCGCTTCGCTTTTCGGCGAAGGATGGGATCTGGTGCGTATATGAGGGGAAGTACCGACACGGTTTCGATTATACAGGGACTGGGAGTGGCGGACGAGGAGGGAACCTAAATTGCAGCTACTGCTGGTCTTCGGTAGGTGTGCAAGCCTAAATGAAGTGTCTTGGTTATAGCAGGCTTATGGGATCAACGTCGGTTTGCCATCCCTGGGGAAGCGGGAGATCGTCGAGGAGCAGGCCGGGCTCATTCATGCGCAGAATGAGGTGCCACCGCCAGCGTCCCCGGGCACGTTCGAAAGGTGCCGGTGCCGGACCAATGAGACGGGCACCAGGGTAACCGAGCTCGTTGATGCGCCGCTGCAAGGTCTGGCCTACCCGCTCGGCCTCGCGTATAGCGAACTCCTCGTTCGTGTGCTGGAAGATCAGGCGAGTAAGTCGAACGAATGGAGGCAACAATAGTTCTTGCCTCCGGGCGACTTCATCGTCGTAGAAGGACTGGTAATCCTGGAGGGCTGCAGCGGCGATCGCGTAGTTTTCGGGCGAATAAGTTTGAACGATTACCCGTCCGCCAGCAGGACCTCGTCCCGCTCGGCCCGATACTTGTCCTACGATTTGGAAGACGCGTTCGGGCGCCCGGAAGTCAGGCAAGTACAGACCAATGTCCGCGTTGACGACGCCGACAAGGGTTACCGTTGGGAAGTGCAACCCTTTGGCGAGCATCTGGGTGCCGATGAGGATGTCGGCTGATCCGGATCGGAAAGTGTCCACAATCTCCTCATGCGCCGCTGCATTTCGAGCCACATCTCGGTCCCAGCGCATTGTGCGGGCGCCTGGAAAGCGCTGGTGGACTTCTGCCTCGAGACGTTCGGTTCCCAGGCCCATGAATCGAATGCGGTTACCACCGCAGTCAGGGCAGTCGGAGAGCGGACGGCTGCGGGTGTTGCATTGATGACATTGGAGATAGTCGCGCTCATGATGATGGGTGAGGCTCGCGTCGCATTTCCGGCAACGCGCTACGTAGCCGCAGTCACGGCATTGAACGAAAGTCGATGAGCCACGTCGGTTGAGGAATAGTATCGCTTGTTCACCACGTTCAAGTACGTTGCTTATAGCTGAGGTAAGCGAACGCGAGAAGACGCTGCGATTCCCTGACTTAAGCTCGTCACGTAGGTCGACCACCTGGACGTGGGGAAGTGGGGCCGTCTTAGTTACGCCGTCGGCCATTGAGATGATGCGATTGGGCAGTTCGAGAAGGTCATACTCGCCAGAGCGTGCTCGATAGAAACTTTCGACGGATGGTGTAGCGCTTCCTAAGATCACAGACGCACCCAAAATGTCTGCGAGCTTCACAGCCACGTCGCGGGAGTGGTAGAAGGGCTGTTGCTCGTGCTGCTTGTAAGTCCACTCGTGCTCCTCGTCAAGCACGATGAGTCCTACGTTTGGCTGTGGTGAGAAGATAGCTCCTCTCGCGCCGATCACGACATCGAACTCTCCTTGGTGAATTCGCCACCATTCGTCAAATTGCACGCCGGGGCTTAGGTGGCTATGCAGCACTGCGACACGGCCGGGGAATCGTCCAGCGAAACGATCGATGGTCTGTGGGGTTAGAGAGATTTCGGGGACAAGAACGATCCCCTTGCGCCCCTGTTCCACTACGCGATCCAGGGCACGGAGGTAAATCTCGGTCTTGCCGCTTCCGGTTACCCCAAAGAGAAGCCAGATGTTTGGTTCACCTGGGACTGGCCCCTCGGAGAGGCCCCTGCTAACGGTGTCCCAGACCTCTCGCTGGTCACGGGTGAGGTCGAGGGGCTCAGTCTCGCGTACAACTCGTCCAGCTAGGGGATCTCTTGTAACGCGGACTTTGCTTAGCGCAATTAGCCCCTGCTTTTCAAGCGAAGCTAAGGGCGTTGCGGATGGGCCGAACTCCCTATTGAGGTCGGCTACGGCGACGCCGTCGTCGCCTGCGGCTGCTACTGCCTCGAGAAGTTTGGACTGCTTGGGCGCGCGCTGTTGGAGTTCCAGAGCTCTGGCTAGGGCCTCCGCAACGGGATGTTGGACGCGAGCACGTCTGGCTAACTTAGGGCCAACGCGGCGTTTCCGCCACGCCCAAGACTTCCCAAGGATTCCTTTGCGAACGAGCTTTTTTAAGGCGGACGCGCTTGTTCTCTTGCCCAAATGCTTCTCGATCTCGGCGATAGGCACAGGGTCACGGCCGCGGAGGAGTCGGATAAGCGAATGCTGATTTCGATCGAGATCGTTACTCGTGGTTTGTGCAGGCTCGTTAAGGAGCGCATAGGTTGCTGTCACGCTTTCACGGAATCCGGGTGGAACCATGAGG
>CAZUGG010000137.1:0-2828 GCA_964619905.1 uncultured Dehalococcoidia bacterium | reverse complement strand
AGCGTTATTCACCAGAACGTCTACTCGGCCGAAGACATCAATGGCCTGATGGATAGCGGATATCACGTCAGCCTCGACGCCAATGTCGCATCTTATTGGCAGGGCACGTGCGCCTAAAGACTCAACAAGTGTTGCAGTGGTATCGATTGTTCCGGGATAAGGGGTGAGGTCATGGGCTGAGACAGAACGGGCGATCAGGACAACATCAAGTCCTTTAAGTGCAAGGTGCGCTGAAATGGCCTTGCCTATGCCGCGACTCGCTCCCGTCACTAAAGCTATCTTGGACATGTTGGCTGACCTCCAAAATGAGAATCTATGATGTTACAGCGACGACTCGCGGGGAGTTGTCGAGAGGACCTTTTTTCGAGGGTAGGAGATTCGAAAACGAGACTTGCGTTGACCCTCGTGTGTTTCGACTCTAACCTTGCCCCAACTGATAGGAGGATTGAACGCAATGGTGATCGAGCGGAGCCTCGAAGGGAAGGTCGCCATCGTCACTGGGGCCAGTCGTGGCACGGGACGGGCATACGCGCAGGCGTTGGCTTTAGCTGGCGCGAGCGTCGTTGTCGCGGCCCGGACGGAGAAGGTCGTTGCGGAGACCGAAGTAGAGATGCACCTGCCGGGCGAATTGCATCCCGGGAGGGGAGCAAGGCAACTGGCGGGACTGCTTCCAGGGAGTCTGGAGGAGACTGTTACCTCGATTGAAGCTGTCGGCGGCGTGGCCTTGCCGGTGCGCTGCGACGTCAGCAGTGAAAAGGATGTCGTAGGGATGGTTGACGCCGCCCTTGCGAACTTTGGAAAGATTGACATTCTCGTTAGTAATGCCGGCATCTTTCCGCGGTTCAAAACACTTGAGGTGGCGCCAGAGATGTATGAGGCTGTGTTCCGTGTCAACATGCTAGGCCCTTACCTGTGCGCCAAGCACGTTCTGCCTCATATGATGAAACGTGGGATTGGTTCTGTTATCAATATTACGACAGGCTCGCCGAACCAACGGGAGACGGCGTCTCTCAAAGCCGCTCAGGGAATATTGTGTTACAGCACAACAAAGCGTGGACTGAATCGTCAGACAGAGATTTTGGCTCGCGAGGTAGCGGAGCATGGTGTTGCGGTAAACGCGTTGGCACCGGGAATGATACTGACGGAAGGGGGAATTGAGACCAACGCCTCGGACTACGATTTCGAGGGGGAGTTTCCCCGCAACCCGTGCACTCCGGAGTTTGTTGGGCCACCTGTTCTCTATCTCGCTGGTGTCACTCCGGATGTAATGACGGGGCAGATAGTGTTTGCGGTACAGTTTGGCGACAAGTGGGGGTAGCCAGGATTGGCTACTGCAGCGGTGAGTACTCAGTCGGTCGCAACAAAGTGGCTTTGATCGACTCAACGATAGGCCCGTCTTCCTCGGTTTCCCTACGGATAGCTTTCCACTCCGGGTCTTCTTTGAACGAGTTCCAACATGCTTCTCGCTCTTCATCACTGTCAAATGCGATCATATAGGTTAATGTGTTGCTATTGGCGTCCTCGCCATCCGTCCAAAACCCAATCGGCTTAATGCCGTGTCGGGCGAAGAGGCTCATTGTGTGATCCTTGAAACGGGTGCTCAATGAATCTAATTTGCCGGGAGGGGCTTGGTACTCCCTCAACTCGTAAATCATGGCACGTTCTCCTTCTCTAACCAGGACGGAATTGCTTCATGATTTGCTCGTGAGCCGAGATCATGTGGCCGCCGTCGACATATAGAGTGATCCCGGTAATAAATTCGGCGTCGTCAGAGGCAAGGAAAACAGCGGCTTTGCCGATGTCAGCCGGCTGGCCGATGCGGCCCCATGGGATTTTTATGCTTAATCCCTGCTGCCATTTCGGGTCGGCCATCGAAGGGCGGATGAGCTCTGAGTCGCAGATGCCTGGGCCAATGCAGTTCACGCGGATGTGATGCTCCGCCAAGGCAAGAGCGTTTGACTGGGTAAGAATCTTCACACCCGCCTTAGAAGCGTTGTAATGGGGGTTGTTAGGGTAGGGCATTGCGTCGTCGACGGAACTGATGTTGATCACGGAGCCAGGTTGTCCCATTTTGACCCAATGCCTGGCGGCCTCTTGTGTACCCATGAAAACAGACTTTAGATTTGTGTTGAGGACCAGGTCCCAACTCTCATCGGAGATGTCGAGAAAAGGCCCGCTGCGGGAGATGCCCGCGTTGTTAATCAAGATGTTTAGGCCGTCGAACTCCGCAACGGTCGTTCGCAACATCCTGGCCACGCCCTCGCGAGTCGAGACATCGGCCTGGATTGCTATCGACCGGCGACCGATCTTGTGGACCTCTTCTGCTGCCAATTGGGCGCGGTCAGGGTCAATGTCAACAATGGCAATATGGGCGCCTGCATTTGCGAGTTCGAGGGCGATTCCGCGTCCGATCCCGCAAGCCCCACCTGTGACGATAGCAACTTGATTGGCGAGCTTATTCAAAGACTGAACCTGCTTAGACGTCGAACTGATAGAAGCGTGCCGGATTGTCCCAGAGAATCTTGCGTCGGAATTCGGTACTGATTCTTTCGTTCTCGAATAGGCCGCCAACGGTGTTCGGGAAGTGCTCCATGTCATCGGGGTGCGGGTAATCCGACGCCCACATTAAGGAATCTTCCCCGACTATTCTGGCTAGTAGGGGGATGGTCTCTTCACGAGACTCGCATGATACGTAAGCTCGGCTCATTTGGAAGTAATCCGAAGGCTTTTCTTTTCCTTGGTATCCGTCGCGGAAGATTGGGTTGTCATGCATCACGTCGAGACGCTCGAGCCAGTAAGGCAGCCAACCGCTACCGGATTCGAGAAAA
>CAZUGG010000136.1:0-5611 GCA_964619905.1 uncultured Dehalococcoidia bacterium | reverse complement strand
CAGCTCCACAGCCTTGACAACGACGTGGGGTTCCACCCAAGCCTAGGGAAATTCAAGCAGATGGGGGACCGGCGCGAGTTGGCGGGAGTTCAAGATGGCGGCTACCCCAATCACAACTTCTCTCACTTCGTATCGAATGATAATTGGCAGAGCGGCAATCCTGGGAGCGTGGCGAGGGATGGTTGGCTCGGCCGGTATCTAGAGAACTACGGCGGTGCATCCGAGACAGTTTTCCCAGCCCTTGCTATCGGCAATGAGCTCCCGTTCGAGTTCTACTCAACAAAGGTTGCCATACCAACAGTGGCAAGCCTGAACCAGTACGACCTTTCAACCCGAGGAACGAGGCTTGACGTTGCAGAGATACGCACCGAAGGTCTCTTTGGAATCAACTCGGCCCACCGTTCTTCGTACGCGGGTCATTTTGACCGGAGTCTCTTAAGCGCCCATACCAGCTCTACGCTGCTCAAGAAAGCTTGGGCCAACTACACGCCGATGGCGGATTATCCAGAGTCGCGATTGGCCAGTGACCTCCAAATTCTTGCCGCGGCTATCACAGACGGAATTGACCTAAGGCTGGGTCACGTAAGGCTGGGCGGCTTCGATACCCACGCGAATCAACCCAGCACCCATGCCGAATTGCTTGAGGACCTTGCCGAGTCTCTCTTTGCATTTCGCCAGGATCTTGCAGCGCACGTTGCCTCTGATGATGTACTCATAATGACCTGGTCAGAGTTTGGACGCCGAGTACACAGCAACGCGAGCCAAGGGACGGATCACGGCTGGGCCTCCATGATGTTCCTGATGGGAGACATGGTGAATGGCGGGATATACGGCGAGCGGCCGAACCTCAAAGAGCTCGCTAACGACAACGTCCCTCATAACACTGATTTCCGTTCTGTTTACTCCTCCGTGCTTGAGGATTGGTTTGGGGTCCCCGGCCAAGAGGTTCTGGACGGGGATAATTTCGAGCCTCTGCCCATTTTTGGCATATAGCTTTGCAAGCTTTTCGACCCGGCTGGATGAGGGATCATCCTTTTTGCTCACACGATTGTCGCGCCAACCCCAAGCCTGAAGGTACGCGTTGATCATGACTCGTTGTTTTGGTGCTACTTCGGCGCCATGTGCTACGGCATCGCGTCCCAGATTGGGCGCGTTTCCTCTCGGACTATTTGAGAAATATGCGGTGGTAGTCGCAAAAGCCAATCTCGCGTTTCCGAAAGCCGAGATGGCTCCCATAAACGATTCAGGCTTCGCTAGCGAAGCGGTCGTGCTGGCAAAGGCCAAGGTAGTACTGACGAAACCCGCCTTAGTGCCAGTGAAGGACAGGGTAGTGCTAGCGAAAGCCTCCTTGGTGCCCGCAAAAGCCAAGGTGGTGCTTCCAAACGCCTCTTTGGTCTCTGCAAAAGCAGCAGTCGTCCGATTAAAAGACCGGGGCCCTGCAAAGTATGCCTCAGCCTCCGCAAAAGCAGTTGCCGCTCTTAAAAAATAGGCCTCGGTCTCCGCAAAAGCTGCGCTCGTGATTGCGAAATAGGCCTTGGTCTCCACAAAAGTTTCTTTCGTGATTGCAAATGCTTCCGTTGTTCTCTCGAGCGCACTAGCGGTATTCCCTGAAAGGGTATCTTCGTCACTAGCGAACGCACGGGTCGTGCTCGCGAAATAAGCTTCCGTGTTCGCAAACGCACGGGTCGTGCTCGCGAAATAAGCGGTTGCACTCGCAAACGCCGCCGTCGTGCTCGCGAAATGAGCCTTGGTCGCCGCAAAAGCCACAGTCGTACTTGCAAACGCTGCCGTCGTCTTCTCCAATGCCGAGGCCGCTTCTGCAGAAGCCCTCTCACTTATGGCGGTGGTCGTCGTGCTTGCCCTCTCCAAGCTGGAACTTTTGGCAATAGCAGCATTAGTCTGAGCAAAATCAGTCCGTGCGAAAGCCGCTTTGGTATTAACAAAAGCGGAGCGGGTGCGGGAGAAATATGCCTTGGCATTGGTAAAAGCAGCCTCGGTACTGCTCGCGAAACCTAGCGAGGAATAGCTAGCTAAAGCCTCGGCTGCCCTTGCAAACGCCATGGTGGTGCTTGCAAATGACACGGTCGTGCTGGCGAATGCGACAGTCGTGCTTGCGGTAAGCGCCGAACTGGTGGTCGTCAATGGCGCTTTCCTAGTTGGGACCGCCGTCGTAGTCAAAGGCACCTTTGCTCCGGCAGTCGGAATCAGCTTAGCACTGGGAAATGCTGTGGGCGTTGCCGTGCTAGGCACCAACGTTGCGTTTGCAATCTGTTTTGCGATTGCAGTCGCTACCGAAGCGTCAACGGTCGCATCTAAATCAGCTCTATCAACATTCGATTTACAGCCAGACCCGACCACAACCAGAATCAAGAGACCAATCGTTCCAATACACGTTTTCAGAACTAGGTTCTCCATCCGGCAACCGATTAGTGCTGCCGACGCAGAAGGTTCATGATCTCCATCATGACCTTGCAGTCGACCTCGTTATATCGAGCAATTTCCTGCATTAGGGTCGTGTCGATTAACCGTCGGTCACTCTCCCGAGCTTCCTTGTGACACCACCAGGCACCAGTCATTGCGCCAAGCCCATCGACCTTGCTCTCACCCCACGACGTCTCTATGAGCCCCTGGGAGTGGAGCGCGCGAGCAAAGGATTTAAGACCAAAGTTGAGGGAACCGCGAACCACGACGGGTTCCTTCCTTACGACACGAACTAAGAGATCAAACCAATTGAGGCTAGGCCAGCGTTTCTCCGGGTGTCGTTTGCACGCTGAGTCATAGGACTCTTCATAGTTCACCGGCTCGGCCTGCGACCAGTGGATAAGACGCGGTTCGTCGCCACCCAATGCCTGATGGATCGAGGTCATATGAGCGAGCCATTCATCGATGATCTGGGCTTCACATTGTTCCGTGAGTTGATCGACGGTGAAGCAACGAAAAACCCATTTCGCATCCTCCATGTGGCCACACCCGATCATGAAGATGAGGTTCTGCCCGTTCTGGTCCGGAATTTCAGAAAAGTCATCGTCGACATTGTTGACGTACTCGAAGTCGACAAAAAACTCGACGCCAGGGACAGGACGCCACTCATCCTCAGCGCTGTGGACGCTAGCCGGAATAATGGGAGGCCCCGCGTCTTCGCGATTCATGTCAATGATGGCTTGGAGGGTCGGACCAGTCGACTTGCCGGTGACCCCGAGCAAAACAGACGTCGCCTTCGGATCCTTCCAGGAGGTGACACCTTGGCTCTGCGCCTGATCGCGTCTATCGGGGCCCACATACCAGAGCTGGGTAAGCTCGTTCAGCTCAGTTGAGATACGTTTAGTGGCCTCTGCCCATGGGTAGCTATCCTCTCCAGCGTTGGGCCATAGTTCCGGCACTGTTGGTTCAGGAAGAGGCGACCACCCTGCACCTTCCTTGCGAAGCCTGCGGAACCACTGGCAGGCAGTGGCTAACTCGGTCGCGATGTCCTCTGTCATCTCAACAGGCGCTAGTCTCTCCATCGCGTTGGCACTACGCTGGGTGACTTTTTTTACACGCTGCTCGAAACCCCTGCCCAACAGAAAGGCTCGAGGCGGAGTGTAGCCCTGCAGATTCCCGAGAGCTCGATTGTAGACATAGAGCTGCGCCTTGTATGCCCGAGCTCCACCAGTGCTCCGCACCAAACCAGAAACAAGCAGATCAAGCGTCGTGAACTTTATGTCAACGACCACGTAGTGCCATTCATCACTAAGCCTTGGCCCCGGCAACGATGCCTCTCCGGGAGAAAGGTGATCGGGGAACAACTCTGCAAAAGTATCCGATCGGACGATGAGGTCAGCGGCCCCGTAGGTTTCACTCGCCTCATCACGGAGCACGGCTTGATGGACTATGGCTTGACCATTCGAGAGCGCTTCCAAAGTTTGTGCAGCAGCAGCTGGATCTCGAACATCTTGGGGTCGCTCCGCAATCGTAATCATGGGGGCGAGGCGCCCGAGATAACGAGCGATCGCTTGCTCGAACTCCTGCCCCTTCCGCATCAAGAACGGAGGGTACTGTAAGCGCTCGTCGTAGCCAGGCAAATCTGAGTCGCGTACGAACCCATGATCTTCTCCATAGAGGTCGAGCCAATCGAGAAGCGGATTTCGCAGCAAGAAGTTCCTGGTGGCGGAGGCCCTCAACCAATTCGAGGAATCGCTTGGAGTGTCTTGTGGCACCATACCGTTAGAACTCCGTCCCAACGCTCAAGGTCGATCAATCACGTGTGTTCCTCCAAGCTCTACCAGAAACCGTTGGCCATGCCGTTGTCGCGACATGGAGACGGCCGTGCTTGGTGAAACCATTCGTTCGCAGCGGGCCATTCTTCGACTATATCAGCAAGTTCCTGTGCATCCTCCTGCGACACATAGGTTCGCAGGGCCCCAATTTTCAAGGACTTCGTTTCAGCAATGTCGATCACGTGAGTCGGGTCTACATCAGGACCATCGATCTCCAACTCCCACTCTTCCGCCAACTGAGGTGGAATGCAGACATAGAAAAGTCGTGGACTCTTCTTCACCTGGTCATAGTATCGTTCGAACGCTGCCACCGTAGCGGTGTGCAACGTCATATGGTCATCGTGCCTTGAGATGCCAAGCGGTCCAAACGTGATCACCACGTCTGGGTCAACTCGGGCCATTACCTCGTAGACTTTATCAACGAGCACCTCAAGATCGGCATCCTTGAGGCCTTGGTCTCGGTAACCAAGGATTATGGGAGGGTTCGCCCCATAGCTCTTGAGCACAACACGGAGTTCTGACTCTCGTACCTTTGGCAGGTCTTCACGGGCGATCGTGAGGTCGCCACTCCCAAGCGAGCCAAGCTCCCCCCTTGTCGCCGTGATGTTAAAGACCGCAGCCCCTTCTCGAGCATAGCGAGCAAAGGTACCGCCGCAACCTGATGTTTCATCATCAGGATGGGCAAACACCCCTAAAATCACACGGCCGTTATCCATTCGGAAGAAGCCTGGTCGTCAAAGGCTTTAGAACATCCTCACCAAGTCACCTATCCCCCGTAGTGTACGCCACCAGCTGCTCCGTTAGACCCAGCACTTCGAATACGTAGATACAAGGGAAGTCTCGGAACTCCTGGACGACCTAGCCCCATCTCATTATTGACCCACCCCATTAGCCTACCTAGACTCGCCACCAGAATAGAGGGAGGCCCTACCATGCCTGAACCCGATCACGAACTCCGAGTATTACTTGATGAAGCAGCTATTAGACGTCTGCTCGTACGTTACGCCAGAGGAGTTGACCGAAGAGACTTCGAGCTTGCGGGCACCTGTTTCGCCCCTGATGCCTTCGCGAGCTACCCCGGGAGTTGGGAAGGGACTGGGCGTGAGCAAATCGTCGAGTTCCTTCATATTGCTAAACAGTACGAGTCCACGATGCACTTCATCGGCAACCAAACTGTAGAGATCAACGGTGACAAAGCGAATGCTGAGACATATGCCATCGCCTACCACCGCCGAGCCGGAGGCGCCCAAGATTTCACCATCGGAGTTCGCTACCTCGACGACTTTGAACGGCGCGACGGTGAGTGGCTGATCACAAAACACTTACCGGTCCGAGATTGGGTCCGGGAGGATGCC
>CAZUGG010000135.1:0-8704 GCA_964619905.1 uncultured Dehalococcoidia bacterium | reverse complement strand
TCATGACCCTTCCTGCAATACTACTCGCCCAAGAACACCCCAACGAGAGGACGATCCAGGCCGTCTTCGATCATAGGAACGACGTCGACAAGTTGCGGGCCGCGTTCGAGCGAATCCAGGAATCTCCTGCTATAGAACAAGCCTACAAAGTCGCTCTTGGCTATTGCGAACGAGCACGAGACTCCCTTGCAATCTTTCCCGACGTTCCAGCTAAGTCGTCGCTCTTACACCTCTGTGATTATTCAATCCGCCGAGATGCCTAGCGTCGCAGCTCCTCTTACCAAGCCCAGAACAGCTCGGCGCTGCTTGACCCCCTAAAGCGGTTCCAAGAGAACCCTGGCATCTCTCTTATGAGCCGCGGCTCCACTTCGAATCGGTGGCTCTCCCTTTTCAGTGTTTGACCCATGCCTTCTTTCAAAGCTAGAGTGAACGGCGCGACGGAATTCAGCGAGGTGAGAGCATGTCAGCACAAGCATGTGACGGGGTTCGAGTCATCGATTTCAGCCGCGGCATGGGCGGCAGCATCGCCACAATGGTACTCGCAGACAACGGCGCCGACGTCATCAAGATCGAGCAACCCGGCGGATCGCCTGAACGTAAACAACCCGCTTTCCTGCAATGGGGTCGTGGCAAACGCAGTGTGGTCCTTGACATCAAGACGAGCGAAGGGCTAGCCGCGGCACGCAAACTCGTGATGTCAGCCGACGTGTTGCTGGAGAATTTCCGTCCGGGCGTCGCGGATCGCATAGGCATTGGTTTCGACCACCTTTCAACCATCAATCCCGGACTCGTCTACTGCTCGATCACGGGATTCGGCACCAACGGTCCTTATAGCGCAATCAAGGGTTACGACTCCATCGTCGCTGCCAAATCGGGACGCATGAACTGGGTACCCCCGTGGCAGCGCGAAGGACCTGTATTCGAATCCCTGCCCCGTATGACTTACGGATCAGGGCAAATTGCAGTCCAAGGCATCATCGCTGCTCTACTAGCTCGTGAAAAAACAGGTCGTGGGCAACATGTGGAAACTTCATTGCTCCAGGTAGCGACCGCCCATGCCATGGGCCAATGGGCAGTGCCCCTGGGGAAGGAGAAGGAAGCATCAGAGCGGTTCGGCGCCAGAAGGCCTGGAGTTTCACCCCACAAGCAGATGACCACCGGCTATCAAATCGTCCAGTGCAAAGACGGGCGATGGATCCAGATGGCTTCCACCAGCGTAAAAATATTCCGCCACTTTATGGAGACACTCGGTCTTGAACACCTTTATGAAGATCCTGCCTACAGTGACATGCCATATGTCTTCCCCTCCGAAAATGACCGGACGCGAGTTCACGACCTAATCCGGCAGAAAATGAAACTAAAAGACTCCGGCGAGTGGATGAAAGCGTTCATCGCTAACGGTAATATCGGCGCTGAGCCCTACATCACCACCAGGGAATTCATCCGCCACACCCAAATCGAGGCAAACGGCCTTTACTTCGAGGTCCAGGCTCCTCGTGTTGGACACATGAGGCAGGTAGGTCCGATCGTCGAAATGTCGGCTACCCCTTCTAGAGTCCAAGGGCCAGCCCCGGATCTGGGCGAGCACACCGAAGCGATACTAGCATCCCTGGACAAAGAGGGGCCTTGGCGCAAGAACGAACCCAAAACCGTGACTGGCGGCCCAACACCTGGACTACCGCTCGAGGGCTACACCGTACTGGAGATGGCCTCCTATTACGCTGGTCCTTTCTCGACCACTCTGCTGTCCGAAATGGGCGCTCGTATTATCAAAATCGAGCCAGTCTTCGGCGACACCATGCGCCGCATCCACGAAGTGTCTCACAAAACAATCCAGAACAAAGAAAGCATCGCCCTAGATCTAAAGACGGAAGAGGGCCGTCAGATACTCTATCGCCTAATAACTCATGCAGCCGCTTTGATGCAAAACTTCCGTCGCAACACGTGGAGCGAACTGGGTCTGGAATATGCCGAAATCAAAAAAATCAATCCTCGGCTCGTCTATCTATTCGCTGCCTCCTATGGAACCAAAGGACCTCAGGCGACCCAACCCGCTTTCCATCCAACTGTGAGCGCTATTGCCGGTGCTGGTGTAAGAATGTCTGGTGCAGGCAACCCGCCAATGGACTCAATGCAGGGTGATCCCGACGCAGCAATTTGTGCAGCAACAGCACTAATGCTGGGACTACAGGCCCGAGAGCGAACTGGCGAGGGCCAGTACATGGAGACCCGCATGATCGCAAGCGGAAGTTACGGAACGTCAGATTGGTTCATGGATTACGAAGGAATGCCTGAGGAACCCCTACCAGACGCAGCCCAGACCGGTTACCACGCTCTCCAGCGCCTCTACCAGTCAGCCGACGGCTGGGTAATGTTGGAGTGCCCTTCTCAATCGGAATGGCAGAACCTGTGCAGCGCCCTCAATCGCGGCGACCTGCTCGAGGACGATCGGTTCTCCACAATTGAGAGTCGCCGTGAGCATGACCACATCCTAACAAGCGAGCTAGCCGATGAACTCCAAGGACGACCGTCAAAACAGATCGAAGAGACACTACTCGCTCGTGACGTTGCCTGCGTGAGCGCCGACGACACGACTTGGGGGAGGTTCTACATCGAAGATCCTCAGATGCAAGAGAACGGTTTCCGAGTTCAGGCGGAGTCCCCCGTCTTCGGTGGAAAGTATCACCGCCATGGGCCAACGCTTTCCTTCTCGGACATGCAGACTCGCACTGGAGCTCCATCCTTTATTGGCGAGCACACTCATGCCATTATGGCCGAGATTGGCTACACCCCAAGCGAGATAACAAATCTAGAGACATCCGGCGTGATAGCCCAGACCGACAAATGGGCTTGAGTCACGAGCGTTCATAGGCGATCCGTCCTCCAACAACCGTCGTTAGGACTTTGGCCTCACTAATCGCATCGAGCTCGCCTGATAACGGATCTGGGTCGATGACCACCAAGTCTGCGAGCTGGCCGGGCGCAATACGGCCCTTGAGATGTTCGTCACCGGCAGCATAGGCACTAGACTCCGTATGCAAGCGTATCGCAGTCTCTACGTCGACTGCTTCCCCAACGTTCACTCGTGCCCCATACATGGTCTTTCGAGTAACTGCGGCCGCAATAGCCACAATTGGATCCGGTGGTGCGACAGGAGCGTCCGAACCTAACGCCACCCGTAAGCCTCCTCTCGCAAGGGTTCGCAACGGGTGCAGCCAGCCCTGTTTGTTCGCCTCCACTGAGTGTAAATACCGTTCCCCATGCTCGTAGATGAAACCCGGTTGCGCCACAACGACAATTCCCGCCGCACCCAGTCGCTTGGCAATCTCTGGAGGGCAGATGCCGCAGTGCTCTACACGATGGCGATGATCTTGGATTCTCAATCCAAAACTAGCAACATTGGCTGATCGATCGATCGTAAGTCGAAGTAGTCCCTCGACAGCATCGGCGGCAGCAGCAAGGCCCGCCTCCTCCACCGCATGGAAGGCAACTTGATAACCTTCGGCGTGAGCCGGCCATATTTGGTCAAGTAAATCAGCACCTCCAGGGATAACCGGAGACCCCGTTTCATTGAGCATCACTTTGACGGGACCAACATTGAGAAAGGTATCGCCTCCACCATATCGCAGATTTCTTCCCGCCAGCTCGCCTATATCCTCTGGAGCAACCATCTTGGTGATTCGTAGCGGTAACTCACCTTCGCTACGGAGCTGGTCGAGAACATCCCATTGGGATAGAGCTCCTCTCGGGGTGGCGTCCTGGACAGAGGTCACGCCCCACGCCAATAAACGTTGGAATGCCTGTCCCAGAAGACCAGAGGTACGCAATGAATCGGGGCCAGTTGCGGCTCCGGTCGTTAACTCGGCCTCCATCTCCTGTAGATATCCAGTCAGTTCCCCTGACGTATCTCTTTCCAATGTCGCCCCCGCAGGCTCCGGGGTTTCATTACCGATGCCGATAGCTCGTAGGCCAGCCGTGTTCAAAACAGATGCATGCCCAGACCTGTGTGTGATCTTGACAGGGTTGTGGGGGACCGCGTGGTCCAATTCCTCGAGCGTTGGCGCACGGCCCTCAGCAAGATGAAACTCGTCGTAGCCCCAGGCTCTGACCCAATCACCCTCGGCCGCCTGGTTGGCCGCATCCCGGATGACTCTAATTACATCCGTTACTGAACCAACTGCGTGCGGACTACAGTCGATCGATCCGAGGTTCGCTGCGTAGGCAAAGAGATGCATGTGCGCATCGATTAATCCCGGGATAACTCGACGACCTTCACAGTCTATAACCTGAGTGTGCGGACCTTTGACAGCCGCAAGGTCTTCTTCCCGCCCCACCCATTGAATCCGATCACCCACTGCGCTAACCAAAGTCGGTTCCGGGCCTATCCTTGCTGAGTCAAAGATCCGCGCGTTATGTAAAACTAACTCAGCCTTACGAGCACCACCACCCTGTGACGAATCGATAATAGGGAAAAAGGGCTCCGGATTAGTCAAGGCAGATCTCAGTCAGCCAACTGAAAGAAATGTGCGGTGTCATTGATGGACAAGATCAACGCACCTCCACTTGTAACACGAACACTCGAAACGGAAGTGTTCGCTGTACGGAACCGCATAATGCCATCAAAATTCAGTCCAAGAAAGAATGAAAGCGCAGAATTTATGAAGCCACCGTGGGAGACTATAGCAACCCTTCCCTGGTCGAATTCATCTTCAAGAAAGAGCTCCTTGATTACCGCCTTGACTCTATCATGGAGGTCAGTCGGCCCTTCTCCTTTCAGCTGGCTAAAGTCTAGGACCGACGGCCTGTCAGACCGATAGTAGTCCTCGGATCGTTGCTTAACGTCCAACTGTCTAGCAAAGTCCCCCACGTCAATTTCACGCAAACGAGAATCAAAATGAATCTCGTGTCCCGTACAAGCGCTTATTCCTTCGGCTGTCTCTCGTGCTCTTGGTAACGTGCTTGCATAGAGAAGATCGATGCCCTCCAAATTCAACCGCCTAGCCAAGGATTCCGCCTGTCGCACGCCAAGATCAGTCAGGCCATCGTTTGACCCATAGCGCGCTTCGCCGTGTCTTATAAAAAGGAGATCAGTGGGCATCTCAGCGCCATTATACGTTTTGCGCCCTTAAACCGACCTAGTTAACAAACCCTAATCATGGATGCTTTAACAGGTTAGATGCTATAATCTCGTTCGGTCGATCCTTTAATTATCATTCGATTACGACCGCTGAGCCGCCTTGCCCCTCCCCGTTTTTGCTTCTGAGTCGCAAGAGATCGTAGAGATCGTCATGCGGCTAGCTTTCCAGCTAGCCGCGATATTGGTTGCTGCTAAGATTCTTGGTGAGCTTTGCGATCGTTACCTGAAGATCCCCTCGGTCATCGGTGAACTCTTAGCCGGCGTCATCATAGGACCCTTCGCGCTAGGACAGTTCGCACTCCCTAACGATTTCGGACCCCTTTTCCCACTCCCTGAGGGCTATGGCTTAACAGGTGGACCGGTGATCCCAGTGTCCGTTGAGCTATGGTCAATCGGCCAAATAGCCGCAATCGTCCTCCTATTCCTCGCGGGCCTAGAGACAAACTCCAAGCTCTTTTTTCGTTACGCGGGTCCGGGCGTAGCCGTGGCCATCGGTGGAGTATTATTTCCGTTTATCTTTGGCGTGGGCACCGTCGCTTTACTTGAAGCTGACATCGGCTTCAGCGATAACGAGGCGCTCTTCATGGGTGCAATCATGGTGGCTACATCTGTAGGCATAACAGCCCGGGTGCTCGGCGAACAGCGCAAGCTCCACAGTCCAGAGGGCGTAACCGTTCTCGCGGCCGCGGTAATCGACGACATCCTCGGTATCATCCTTCTTTCCGTCGTCATCGGTATACACGACACGGGGTCGGTGAATATGGGTGACATCGTATGGATAGGAGCAAAGGCGGTCCTATTCCTTGGTGGTCTTCTAACGGTTGGCTTCCTAGGGCAGCGTTACATCTCGCGTTTCGTTCTGTCGTTCCGAAGTGGCGGTGCAGCGATCGGGCTTGCCTTCTTTCTCGCCCTGCTCGCTTCCGGCCTCGCCGAGACGTTCGGACTCGCAATGATCATTGGTGCATATGCCATCGGCTTGGCCCTCTCCAACAGTCGCCTCAAGCACACTGTTGAGGAACAAATGGGACACTTAGCAAACGCGATCGTTCCCATTTTCTTTGGAACCATGGGGATGCTTGTTGACATCGAGTCAATGGCAGACGGTATCGTTCTGGGATTGGTGCTCACCGTGTTGGCAGTCGTGAGCAAGGTATTAGGCTCGGGAGCACCTGCTCTTGGCGTGGGATTCAACAGCCGTGGGGCTGCCCGCATTGGTTTTGGCATGCTGCCTCGTGGTGAGGTTGCACTCATCGTGGCAGGTATAGGTCTCTCCGAAGGGATTATTCAACAGGATTTGTTCGGAGTTGCCATCCTGATGACGATTGTAACCACCATTTTGGCCCCAATCGTCCTGGTTCCCCTCTTCAAGACCGGCGGCTCGGGGCTGCGAAATCCAGAGACAGACGACAGTGCGCCAACTACCGTCTCGGAGGTTGGCGCACCACCGAGCAGCGCGAACCCCTAACCATAGCTCCTACTTCTTTCCCACTGCAGGAAAGATTTCAGAAGCAAAGGCTTCCATCCGATACACAAACTCGTCGACGCTCTTAGTCGGAGTAGTCGCAAACGTCGTCCCGGTCGCTCCAGCCGCTTTGAGAGCATCTATCTCCGCTAGAATCTGGTCCTTTTCCGTGGTTATTTTCGGTGCCTCGATGACAGTGTGTCGCATGTCCATCTTTGCCTCGAATAACGGCATGACCACATCGAACTTTCGCGGACCCGTCGCCCCACCCTGATCACGAATATAGGCTAGCTTTCCAGGGAGTTCTTCGCGTGTGATCTGCCACGGCTGCCACCCGTCTCCGTACTTAGCAGCTCGTTTCATCGACGGCACCGAATGCCCACCTATCCAGATCGGTGGATATGGTTGCTGGACCGGCTTTGGCTCAAAGGTAATCCGGTCGAACTGAAAATATTCGCCCTTAAAGGCAGGCTCGTCCTTCGACCACATTTCGATCATGGACTCGATCATTTCGTTCGCAATCGGGCCACGGTTGGCATGGTCAGAATTCATGATGGCAAACTCCCGCCGCAGATAGCCAACACCGAGACCCACCGTAACTCGGCCACCGGATAGCCAGTCAAGGGTCGCGATCATCTTGGCCAGTTCGACGGGATGGTGATAGCCGAGCACGACCACAGTATTTAGTAGGCGGATGTGCTTAGTCGCACCCGCGAAGACCGCCAACGTCACGAGAGGATGAGGCCAGCGGGGCCCCATTACGGGGATCATCTTTTCGAGCATGACCGCGTGCTCAGGAACCCCTAAGAAGTCGAACCCAAGTTCATCGGCCTTCTTAGCTACCTGCAACATATCTTCCGGAGTAATAGTCGCCTCCCAAGATTCAGTTGAGTTTGGCTGCAGGGTCACGCCAGGGACGGATAATCCGATAAGCATGGGGGAACCTCCATGAAATTTACGACGACGTGATTCTATCTGAATAATCTATACGGAGGAAAATACCCCAAAAAGGCGGCGTCCTCTGGGTGAGGGCAGAGGACGCCGGGTGGGACGCCCGTTCCTGGGAAGAACGGGCCTTTGTAAGGCGCCCGGGAGGCGGCGGGCGCAAGGTCACCTAGGACTCTTGGCTAGGGCAGAGCCTTAGGTCTTAGTTCATCGTTGGATTCTCACTCCTAATTGGCCAAGTCCATTCGTCTTTAAACAAATCCCCTTGCTATCCGCACTTGTTGAATCCACAAGCGTGGCACATCAGGCAACCCTCTTGGTATGCCAGCGTGCCCGAGCAATCCGGGCAGGTTACGGTCGATTCGGAATCAGTCCATGGTGTCAACTTTTCCTGTTGAACGGCTTCGACCTGGTTCGGAGTGAAGAGACCAAGCTGAGCGCCTTGCATCGTGCGCTCGTTCCAGATTTCGGTCTTACCATTCTCGTCTGATAGATACTTGGCGAGAACCAACGCAACCGCATCTGGGGGCGACGCTACCAACACACCATCGTCCCAAATCGGGTTGCTCGTGATTCCTTTCATCTGATGAATGATAGACTCCAGATCTACTCCGGCTCGCAGAGACAGGGAGATGAGCCTAGAGATAGCCTCAAGATGCGCCGCGTCCGTCGAACCCGCTTTCCCCAGCTGGCAAAAGACTTCAAACGGGCCTCCAGCAGAGTCGACATTGACCGTCACGTACATGGTCCCGTTTCCAGTGCGCACCTTGTGGGTCATACCAATCATCGTGCGCGGACGCTCACTTGGTAGGCGTGGCACGGGACCTGCAGCAATTTCTTCCGCCTCTTTTAGCACACCTGGCGCCTCAACCTCGTCGGCTACTTCTCCGCTCCTTATCTTCTCGGTCTGCCCAGTGCTCAATACCTGCATACTTTTTGAGCCGTCACGATAAATCGTCACGCCTTTGCACCCGAGCTCGTACGCGAGGTCATACACTGTTCGAACATCTTCAACTGTAGCTTCATGGCCGAAATTAACCGTCTTTGAAACAGCATTGTCAGTGTGGCCTTGGAATGCAGCCTGCATCCTAACGTGCCAATCCGGCGAGATATCATGGGAAGTAACGAAGACACGCTGCACCCACTCGGGTACACCAGGC